>NZ_JBIWAL010000004.1:169046-229857 GCF_044760045.1 Pseudomonas sp. NPDC098747
GGATCTTCAAAAACCTGACTGACAAAGCCTGAGGCCTGCCATGACTCTTCAACAATCCCGCCGGCTGCAAAGCCTGCTGCTCGGCACCTTGGCCTGGGCCATCGCGATCGTGATTTTCTTCCCGATCTTCTGGATGGTGATGACCAGTTTCAAGACCGAGATTGACGCCTTCGCCACACCGCCGCAGTTCATCTTCACGCCGACGCTGGAGAACTACCTGCACATCAACGAGCGCAGCGACTACTTCAGTTTTGCCTGGAACTCGGTGGTGATTTCCTTTAGCGCTACAGCGCTGAGCCTCCTGATTGCGGTGCCGGCGGCCTACTCGATGGCGTTCTACGAAACCAAGCGCACCAAAGGCACGCTGCTGTGGATGCTCTCCACCAAGATGCTGCCGCCGGTGGGCGTGCTGATGCCGATCTATCTGCTGGCCAAGAGTTTCGGCCTGCTCGATACGCGCATCGCGTTGATCGTGATCTACACGCTGATCAACCTGCCGATTGTGGTCTGGATGATTTACACCTACTTCAAAGACATCCCCAAAGACATCCTTGAAGCCGCCCGCCTCGACGGTGCCACGCTGTGGCAGGAAATGGTCCGCGTGCTGCTGCCCATCGCCAAGGGCGGCCTGGCCTCGACCGTGCTGCTGTCGCTGATCCTGTGTTGGAACGAGGCATTCTGGTCGCTGAACCTGACCTCCTCGAAAGCCGCGCCACTGACCGCGTTGATCGCCTCGTACTCAAGCCCTGAAGGGTTGTTCTGGGCCAAGTTGTCGGCGGTGTCGACTCTGGCCTGTGCGCCGATTTTGATCTTCGGCTGGTTCAGCCAGAAACAACTGGTGCGCGGGCTGTCGTTCGGCGCTGTGAAATGAAGATCGCCAACCCGACACAAATCCCTGTGGGAGCGAACTTGCTCGCGAAAGCGCAGTGTCATTCAACAGTGATGGTGACTGACACGACCCCTTCGCGAGCAAGCTCGCTCCCACATAAGAGCTCGCCCGGCTCACACGAATAACAACAATGCGGAGGCCCATTACCATGGCCAACCTGAAAATCAAGAATCTGCAAAAAGGCTTCGAAGGTTTTTCCATCATCAAGGGCATCGACCTGGAAGTGAACGACAAAGAATTCGTGGTCTTCGTCGGCCCGTCCGGCTGCGGCAAATCGACCCTGCTGCGCCTGATCGCAGGCCTGGAAGAAGTCAGCGGCGGCACCATCGAACTCGATGGCCGCGACATCACCGAAGTCAGCCCGGCCAAACGCGACCTGGCAATGGTGTTCCAGACCTACGCGCTGTACCCGCACATGACCGTGAAAAAGAACATGTCCTTCGCCCTCGATCTGGCCGGTGTGCCGAAAGCCGAAGTCGAGAAGAAAGTCGGCGAAGCGGCACGCATCCTTGAACTGGGGCCGATGCTCGAGCGCAAGCCAAAGCAGTTGTCCGGTGGCCAGCGTCAACGTGTCGCGATCGGTCGCGCCATCGTGCGCAATCCGAAAATCTTCCTGTTCGACGAACCGCTGTCCAACCTCGACGCTGCGCTGCGCGTGCAGATGCGTCTGGAACTGCTGCGCCTGCACAAAGACCTGCAAGCGACCATGATCTACGTGACCCACGATCAGGTTGAGGCAATGACCATGGCCGACAAAGTCGTGGTGCTCAATGGCGGCAAGATCGAGCAGGTCGGCTCGCCGCTGGACCTGTATCACGCTCCCGCCAACCTGTTCGTCGCCGGTTTCCTCGGCACACCGAAAATGGGTTTCCTCAAGGGCAGGATTACCCGCATCGACGGCCCAAGCTGCGAAGTCGCGCTGGACGCCGGAACGCTTATCACCCTGCCTTTCAACGCCAATCACCTGAGCGTCGGCAGCGCGGTGACGCTGGGCATTCGCCCGGAACATCTGGAGCTGGCGCAACCGGGCGACTGCACCCTGCAAGTCACCGCCGATGTCAGCGAACGCCTGGGCAGCGACACCTTCTGCCACGTCAACACCAACGCCGGCGAAGCCCTCACCATGCGCGTGCGAGGTGATCTGGCGAGCCGTTATGGCGAGCAACTGAACCTCTATCTGGACGCTGCCCACTGCCATTTATTCGATGCCGAAGGCGTGGCGCTGACCCGTCCTCTGCGTGCCGCTGCCTGATTTTTTCGAGAGATTTCCCATGAAGCTGAACAAACAGAATCTCAACCGCCTCGCCGCCGAAGTGCAACTGCCGGCCTACAGCCTTAGCGACGCTCGCCAAGGCATCGCGCACATCGGCGTCGGTGGCTTTCACCGGGCGCATCAGGCGTATTACACCGACGCGCTGATGAACACCGGCGAAGCGCTGGACTGGGCTATTTGCGGGGTAGGCCTGCGCGCCGAAGACCGCCGCGCCCGCGACGACCTCAAAGAGCAGGATTACTTGTTCACCCTCTTCGAACTCGGTGACAGTAATGACACCGAAGTCCGGGTGATCGGCGCGATTCGCGACATGCTCCTCGCCGAAGACGGCGCTCAGGCATTGATCGACAAACTCGCTGATCCGCAGATTCGCATCGTCTCGCTGACCATCACCGAGGGCGGCTATTGCATCGACGACAGCACCGGCGAACTCATGGCGCACCTGCCGCAGATCCAGCACGATTTGGCCAATCCCGACGCACCTGAAACCGTTTTCGGCTTCTTGTGTGCAGCCCTGGAAAAACGCCGGGCGGCGGGCATTCCGGCCTTTACCGTGATGTCCTGCGATAACCTGCCGCACAACGGCGCAGTGACCCGCAAAGCGCTGCTGGCTTTTGCTGCTTTGCGCTCTGTCGACTTAAGGGACTGGATCGACACCAACGTCAGCTTCCCCAACGCAATGGTCGACCGCATCACGCCAATGACCAGCACCGCGCACCGTCTGCAACTGGCCGACAAACACGCGGTAGACGATGCCTGGCCGGTGGTCTGCGAACCGTTTGTGCAGTGGGTGCTCGAAGACAAATTCGTCAACGGTCGCCCGGCCTGGGAAAAGGTTGGCGTGCAGTTCACCGACGACGTTTCGCCGTATGAAGAGATGAAGATCAAGTTGCTCAACGGCAGTCATCTGGCGCTGACCTATCTAGGCTTTTTGAAGGGCTATCGCTTCGTCCACGAAACCATGAACGACCCGCTGTTCGTGCGTTACATGCGCGCTTACATGGACCTGGATGTCACGCCGCAACTGGCACCGGTGCCGGGTATCAACCTGAACGATTACAAAGACACGCTGGTGGCGCGCTTCTCCAATCAGGCGATTGCCGATCAGCTTGAGCGGGTGTGTTCGGATGGTTCGTCGAAGTTTCCCAAATTCACCATTCCGACGATCAATCGCTTGATTGCCGATGGACGCGAGACCCGCCGCGCGGCGTTGATGGTGGCGGCTTGGGCGTTGTATCTGAAGGGTGTGGATGAGAATGGCGATACCTATTCGATTCCCGACCCGCGGGCGACTTTTTGTCAGGCGTTGGTGGCTGATGATGCGCTGATGACAGAACGGTTGTTGGCGGTCGAGGAGATTTTCGGCACGGCGATACCGCGTTCGGCGGAGTTTGTCGCGGCGTTTGAATGGTGCTGCGATAGCTTACGGGAGGTGGGTGTTACGCGGACTTTGGAGCGGGTGCTGGCCTGAAAAGCCCCTCACCCTAACCCTCTCCCAGAGGGAGAGGGGACTGACCGAGGTGTTTTTTCGAGTTACGTCGACCTGAGATATCGAGTCGAACTCGGGATTTGAAAGGCATAAAGTTCTGCTCCCTTCCCCCTCGCCCCCCAGGGGGAGAGGGTTGGGGTGAGGGGGCTCTTGATCTTGATCTTTACCGCTAACCGACTGGTTCCCACATGACAACCCGACAACTCTTTCTCGGCATCGACTGCGGCACCCAAGGCACCAAAGCGATCATCCTCGATGCCGCCAGCGGTCAGGTGCTCGGCCAGGGCGCTGCCGCGCACACGATGATCAGCGGCGCCAATGGCCGCCGCGAGCAAGACACCCACCAATGGCTGGAAGCCCTCGCCCTCGCCACCCGCCATGCGCTGCTGGCGGCGGATGTCGACGGCCAGGCAATCCTCGGCATCGGCGTTTCCGGCCAACAGCACGGCCTGGTGCTGCTCGATGAAGAAGGCAAAGTCCTGCGCCCGGCCAAACTCTGGTGCGACACCGAAACCAGCGCCGAAAACGACCGCTTGCTCAGCCACCTAGGCGGCGAAAAAGGTTCTCTCGAACGCCTCGGCGTGGTCATCGCGCCCGGTTATACCGTGTCCAAATTGCTCTGGACCAAAGAACAACATCCAGACGTATTCTCGCGTATCGCCCGCATTCTGTTGCCCCACGACTACCTCAACTTCTGGCTCACCGGCCGAGCCTGCAGCGAGTACGGCGACGCTTCCGGCACCGGCTATTTCAACGTGCGCAGCCGCCAGTGGGATTTGCAGTTATTGCGCGATATCGACGCCAGCGGACGTCTGCAAGCGGCGCTGCCGGAGCTGATCGATGCGCACGAAGCCGTCGGCACAATCCTGCCGGCGATAGCCGAACACCTCGGCATCAACCGCAACGCACTTGTGTCCAGCGGTGGCGGTGACAACATGATGGGCGCCATAGGCACCGGCAACATCCAGCCCGGCGCGATCACCATGAGCCTCGGCTCCTCCGGCACCGTGTACGCCTACGCTGATGTGCCCAAGGTCAGCGCGGACGCCTCGGTCGCCACATTCTGCTCCTCCAGCGGCGGATGGCTGCCGCTGATCTGCACCATGAACCTGACCAACGCCACCGGCGCGATTCGCGAACTGTTCGACCTCGATCTCGATCAGTTCAACAACCTAGTCGCCCAGGCACCGATTGGCGCTGAAGGCGTGAGCATGCTGCCGTTCCTCAACGGCGAGCGCGTCCCCGCCCTGCCCCACGCCACCGGCAGCCTGCACGGCTTGACCCTCAGCAACCTGACCCAGCCCAATCTATGCCGCGCCGCCGTCGAAGGCACGACCTTCGGCTTGCGCTACGGGCTGGATTTGCTCCGGCAAAATGGTTTACAAAGCCGCAGCATTTGCCTGATCGGCGGCGGTTCGAAAAGCGCTGTGTGGCGGCAAATCGTCGCTGACATCATGGACACGCCCGTGATCTGCACCGAGCAAAGCGAAGCGGCTGCCCTTGGCGCGGCGATTCAGGCGGCGTGGTGCAAGTCATGGTCCAATGGCCACGAAGACACGCTGGCCGATCTGTGCCAGCGCTGCGTGAAGCTTGACCTGAGCAGTGAAACCCTGCCGAACGCCGCCAATGTCGCGGCGTTCCAGCAGGCTTATGAACGCTATCAACAGCATGTCGCAACCCTATAAAGAGCAAACAATTATGTATTTGGTGTGTGGCGAAGCCCTGTTTGATTTCTTCAGCGAAGACGATGCCAGCGGCTTGGCCTCGAAAGTGAATTTCAAGGCGATTGCCGGCGGCTCGCCGTTCAACGTCGCCGTGGGTTTGCGCCGTCTGGGCGTGGACTCAGCCTTGTTCGGCGGGCTGTCCACCGACTACCTCGGCCGCCGATTGCAACAGGTGCTGCAGGACGAAGATGTACGGCCGGATTATCTGGTGGACTTCGCTGCGCCAACCACGCTGGCGATGGTCGCCGTCGGTGCCAACGGCTCGCCGCATTACAGCTTTCGCGGTGAAGGCTGCGCCGATCGGCAACTGAGCCTGGCGCATCTGCCCACGCTAGGCCCTGAGGTGCGCGGCTTGCACGTCGGCTCGTTTTCGCTGGTGGTGCAGCCGATTGCCGACACACTGCTGGCGCTGGTGCAGCGTGAAAGTGGCAAACGCCTGATCAGCCTCGACCCCAACGTGCGCCTCAACCCCGAGCCGAACATCGACCTGTGGCGCGAGCGGATCGCCACGCTGGTGCAACTGGCCGATCTGATCAAAGTCAGTGATGAAGACTTGAGTCTGTTGTATCCCGAGCAGGACCCGCAGCGGGTCATCGAGGGCTGGCTGGAGCATCGCTGCCACGTGGTATTCCTCACCCGCGGCGGTGAAGGCGCAAGTGTGTTCAGTCGCGCCCACGGGTCCTGGTCGGTGCCGGCGTGTTCTGTGAAGATCGCCGATACCGTTGGCGCCGGTGACACATTCCAGGCTGCGTTGATCACCTGGCTGACCGAACAGGGTCTGGATTCAATAGAAGGCGTGCAGCAATTGGCCCGCGAACAGATCGACGCCATGCTCAAATTCGCCGTGCAGGCGGCGGCGCTGACGTGCAGCAAGACCGGTCCGGATCTGCCCTATCGTCATCAATTGACCTGAACGCGTAAACTGTCGCCCTTTTACGCGCATGACAGGATGACGGCTTTTGAATTCTCGGCAGACAGTTGGACTATTGATACTCGCGGCATTGTTGACGGGCTGCGGCACCTCGCCGCCCCGCTCGCCTGAAAACATCTGCGAGATCTTCCGGGAAAAAAGCGATTGGTACGACGCCGCACAAGTCACGCAAAAGCGCTGGGGTGTACCGATCCAGGTGCCGTTCGCGATCATGTATCAGGAATCCGGCTACCGCTACGACGCCAAGACGCCACGCAAATACCTGCTCTGGGTGATTCCGTGGGGCCGCGTCTCGACCGCATCGGGTTACGCGCAGGCCAAGGATGAAGTCTGGTCCGACTACCAGAAAAGCACCGGCAGAAACTGGGCCGACCGCGAAGATTTCGACGACGCCATCGACTTCGTCGGCTGGTACATGGACAAGACCACCTCGATCAACGGCGTCTACAAATACGACGCCTATGGCCAATACCTCAACTATCACGAGGGCTGGGGTGGTTATCGCAATAAGACCTACGCCGCCAAGGCTTGGCTGATGCCGACAGCACGCAAGGTGCAGAATCGTTCCGACATGTATGCGCGGCAATATGCCGGCTGCAAAGAGGATCTGAATCGCGGGTTCTGGAGTCGGTTCTGGCATTGGCTATAACAGCCAAAATTTCGTTGACGTTCAGGACGCCATCGCGGGCAAGCCCGCTCCCACAGGTTTCTCAGGTGGTTACACAATCCGTGTTCACTGGAGATCCTTGTGGGAGCGGGCTTGCCCGCGATGGCGATGGGTCAAACTCCGAAAATCCAACGGTTACAACACCGAAAAGTTGTAACTCACAATCAACCTGGTCTCATCCACATCCCGGGCAAACTTCTCGTAATTCGTCCGATACGTCGCATTACGCAACCGCAAACTCACATCCTTGAACGTCCCCGTCTGAATCACGTACTTCAACTCGCTGTCACGTTCCCACTCTTTACCTTCCTGATCACTGCCCAAAACCTTGATGTGATCACCGTTCACATAGCGCGTCAGGAAACTCAGACCGTTAATACCGATCGCCTTGAAATCATAGTCATATCGCAGTTGCCAGGAGCGCTCCTGCGCGGCGGCGAAGTCGTTGACCTGCACATAGTTGACCAGATACGGATTGCTGCCATCGAGGTACGGCATCGAGTTGTCGCCGTTCATGCGTTGCCAGCCACCACTGAAAGTGTGGCCGCTGATGGCGTAAGACAACATGCCGCTCAGTGCACGGTTGTCGATTGCCCCGGCGTTCGCATCGCCACTGTCGGCACTTTTCAGCAAGCGCACATCAGCTTTCAACACACCGTTGCCCAGCGGCTGATTGCCCAACAGCCCGACGAAGTGCTGACGATAGATGTCTTCAAGTTCTGCGTAGTGATACTGCGCAGTCAGACGATCGTTGATCTTGTAGTCAAAGCCGTACATGTCGAAATGGTCGGCGGTGGTGTTACACGCGTAGCGCTTGTTCTTGCAGTGCACGCGGATATCTTGCGAATCGGTGGAATCACGCGCGGTGTACTTGTCCAGACGCGCCGCCATGAAGGTCAGATCCTTCACTTCTTTTGAAGTCAGCATTGCGCCATTGAACATCGTCGGCAGCAAACGACCGTCGTTGTATTTAAGCAGCGGCAGATCCGGCAGCAGCGCGCCATATTTCAGCACCGTGTCCGACACTCGCACCTTGGCGGTCAATCCCAGTTTCGCGTACTGATCCTTCGAACCACGCGAGTCCTGCCCGCTGGACGGCAGCAAACCGCTGTTACTGCTGTCGGCGCTGGAATCCAGTTTGAAGCCGAGCATACCCAGCGCATCGATGCCGAAGCCAACCGTGCCCTCGGTGTAACCCGATTGCAGATTGAGAATGAAACCCTGCGCTGACTCTTCGCGCTTGGAAGCACCCTGATCGTTGGACGTGCGCCCATCACGGAAATCGCGGTTGAAGTACACCGTGCGCGACTCGATCTTCGCCGTGGTGTCTTCAAGAAATCCGCTGGCCTGAACTTGCGCGGTAAAACCGGCGCACAGCACAAAGGCTCCGAAGCCAAGCGAGTGCTGGCGCGGGGTGATGAGGGGAAATGGGGGACGCATGAAAAACTCCAACATTGAAGCGTTTGCGCAAAGGCGCAATAAGCCAGAAAAATAGCTCCCGCCCCGGATCAATGAAGAGCCGAGAGGAAGTGAACACGCAGGGGTGAGTGACAATGATGGCAGATGGCTTTGACGTGCTACAGGCGACTTTAGTCTGAAACTGACTGGCTATTCTTCGGCGCCCGAGAGCTCGAATCCTCCAGATTGGCAAGCATTACTTCTGGGGAAATACCCGGTTTCATTACGTCGAACGTTCATCCTAAGGGTTTTCCCTATAACTCGCACATGCCGGGCGTACGGCATTTGCGCCTTGAACGAGACGGTCTAATCCTGCAACATCCACCTCCTGCTTATTCAACGGACGGAATTCAAGGCATGCTGGACGCCAACGCAACCCACATCACCCTAACCCTCGAAGGCGTTTCCGCTGACCTGCAAGTCCTCAGCTTCACCGGTCGCGAAGCCCTCAACGAACCGTTCCGTTTCGACCTCGAACTGGTCAGCGCCCGCCCCGACCTCAAACTCGAAGAGCTGCTGCACAAGCCCGGCGTCCTGACCTTCGGCGCCACCGGCGAAGGCAAGATCCACGGTCTGGTGTACCGCATCGAGCAAGGCGATTCCGGCAAAACCCTGACGCGTTACAGCATCAGCCTGGTGCCGCAACTCGCCTATCTGCGGCACAACCACGATCAGCAGATTTTCCAGCAACTGACCGTACCCAAGATCATCGCCCAGGTGCTGGAGGATCGCGGCATTCTCGCCGACGCCTACAGCTTCCAGCTCAGCGCTGAATACCCGGCACGCGATTACTGCGTGCAGTACGACGAGTCCGACCTGCATTTCATCCAGCGTTTGTGCGAAGAGGAAGGCATTCACTTCCACTTCCAGCACAGCAGCAGCGGCCACAAACTGGTGTTCGGCGACGACCAGACCGTGTTCCGCAAACTCAACGCCGTGAGCTACCAGCAAGATTCCGGCATGAGCGCCGACAAACCGGTGATCAAGCGCTTCAACCTGCGTCTGGAAACCCGCACCACCCGCGTCAGCCGTCGCGACTACGACTTCGAAAAACCGAAGATCCTGCCCGAAGGCGCGGCCAAATCCGAGTTCGCTCCGGACCTTGAGGACTACGATTACCCCGGCCGTTTCACCACCCGCGAGCGCGGCAGGTTCCTCTCGACCCGCGCCCTGGAACGCCATCGCAGCGACTACAAACTCGCCGAAGGCAAAGGTGACGAGCCGACCCTCACCAGCGGCCATTTCCTCACCCTCGCCGAACACCCGCGCGCCGAGTGGAACGACCTGTGGCTGCTGCTGGAAGTCTTCCACGAAGGCAAACAGCCGCAAGTGCTCGGCGAAAACGTCACCAGCGACGTCACCGACAACAAAAGCGATTTCCACCAGGGCTACCGCAACAGCTTCATCGCGACCCCGTGGGACGCGCACTACCGCCCTGCCCTCGAACACCCGAAACCGAAAGTCCTCGGCAGCCAGACTGCCGTCGTCACCGGCCCGGCCGGCGAAGAAATCCACTGCGACCAATACGGCCGCATCAAAGTCCAGTTCCACTGGGACCGCGACGGCCAGTCCAACGACAAAACCACCTGCTGGATGCGCGTCGCCAGCGGCTGGGCCGGCGCAGCCTACGGCGGCATCGCCATCCCGCGCATCGGCATGGAAGTCCTCGTCACCTTCCTCGAAGGCGATCCCGACCAGCCACTCGTCACCGGCTGCCTCTACCACAAGGAAAACGTCGTCCCCTACGACCTGCCGGCAAACAAAACCCGCAGCACCTTCAAAACCCTTAGCTCACCGGGTGGCAAGGGCTACAACGAATTTCGGATCGAAGACAAGAAAGGCGTCGAGCAGATCTACATCCACGCCCAGCGCGATTGGGATGAAAACATCGAGCACGACCAGAAGATTCGTGTGGGCAATGAGCGTCATGACACGGTTGAAGCTAATACGCTGAGCGAGTTCAAGGTTGAAGAACACCGGATTACGCATCTGGATCGTAAAAGCGAAATGCGCGCGGATGATCATTTGACGGTTGCGGTGACGCAGCATGTGAAAGTGGGGACGGCGCAGTTTGTTGAGGCCGGGACGGAGATTCATTACCACGCTGGTGAAAAGGTTGTGGTTGAGGGTGGCATGGAACTGACCGCCAAGGCTGGCGGGAGTTTTGTGAAGGTTGATGCGGGTGGCGTGACGATTAGTGGCGCTGAGGTGAAGGTTAATACCGGGGGTGCGCCGGGGGTGGGGACCGGGATCGGGATTCTGGAACCGGTCATCCCGTGGGCTGCCGCTAAGGACAAGGCAGGCACCCTGCTCGTCCCGGCAGCCGTGCAAATGGCTATGGCCAAAGCGGCTCGTGCAGCTGGCAAT
This sequence comes from Pseudomonas sp. NPDC098747, assembly GCF_044760045.1. Lineage (NCBI taxonomy): Bacteria > Pseudomonadati > Pseudomonadota > Gammaproteobacteria > Pseudomonadales > Pseudomonadaceae > Pseudomonas > Pseudomonas sp. NPDC098747. The sequence goes on from NZ_JBIWAL010000004.1 coordinate 179,845, forward strand.
ACTCGCTGCCCGATCTGTGAAGCCTGCCGCGAAGGCAACTGCGATCTCGGAGCTACTGCATGAGCGATGCACTCAACAACTGGCTGGGCGAGCAGTCCCGCCTCAACCGCGTGGTGATTCTGTCACTGGACAGCCTTGCCGAACCCAATCCTGTGACCTCGCTGTACAGTGCCGGTGTCATGCAACGCTCGGTGCAACTCTACCGCCGCACTGAGTTCACCCAATTTTCCGCCATCAGCCCATGGTTGACCGAGTTGCATAATCCAGGCAACGAAACGTTCCGCAAACTGCTCGATGCCCCCCAGCTTAACTGGGGCTGGATCGGCAGTATGGACAAGGCTGACCTCGACAGCCTCACCCAGCACTGGATCGCTCGCATGGTCATCGACGAAGACGGCGAACGCTCGCTGTTCCGCTTCCAAGACAACCGCGTCCTCGCCCGCTGCCTCGGCAACATGAAAGAAGCCGAATGGCCGCTGCTGCTCGGGCCGATCAGCAGTGTGCTGTATTGGGATGAGGATCAGTGGAAAAGCGCGGATAACGGGAGACCCGGGATGTATCCGGTGCCGAATCCGGCGCCGTGGCTTCGTACTCCAGAATCGGGTGAACAGGCTCGAAGCATCCTGCGAGACAACCTCAAACGCTGGTTGCTGACCTACCATGTCGATGCGGCCGCCACACTGGCAGAAACCCGAGTCGTCAGTGAATGGCTCGAAGAGCAAATGGACCTGCTTGAAGCCTGGGACTGGCACACACCGGAACAACGAGAAATGATGCTGAGTCATCGTCTGTCCCCAACTTGCATGGACGATGTTGCATGGGAACCCCTCCCCGGAGAAACGTCTCAGCAGCACTTTGAACGGTGCCAACGAGTATTCACAGATTCGAAAGCAGGCAGTACGGCTTGAAAAATCGAGTGTGGACTGAAGTTAACGCCACGTACGGACCGGACGCTTGGGACCACGACTTGGAAATGGCGGGCGGGCTTTCGGTTGGAGCTTCAGCATCAGATTTTGAACTACAACAAACTTCTGACGCTTTGGAGCAAAGGGGTCTGTGTACATGGCTCGTCCAGATCAGCAAATCCAAAGCGAAGTTGGGCCAGATAGAAAAGCTTCTATCCTGTCGGCCGGTGAATAAAAACTGGTCAAGTTCAAAAACGAAATATGAACGGCGAAAAGTAGGCAGCTCTATACCGAGAAATTTATTAACGAACAAGATTGTAAAATTAGAGTTTCGTCTTTCAAGTGAAGAACGACCATCTGTTGGTGACACTTGGCAAAAAGTCTCCGAAGGTTGGAAGCCGTGCCTTGGAAAAGGGTTGGATGATCCCTATGGGTTTTGCCGTGGCGACACTAGTAATTTCAAACCTTTCAAAATAAATGGTCGCGAATGCACAATCTATCCAAACTGCATTGAACATGGAGCAGTCAATGAATAACAAATATTTTTCAAACAGCGCTCAAGCTGTGTTTTTCCTTGCTCTTCCGTTAATTGGTGCATGCAGTTTCGCCGGCCAGATGGCGAAAGAATCGGTTGAAGGTGCAACGAGCTACTACAGTAGAGAGCATTTCACGCTAACCGCCACTGTTCCTGCAAAGTTTGGCTTTACTTCAAAAGCTCAGTACTCACCTAAGCAAGATGAAACTTGTCAAGTGTACAGCTCCGGCTTGGGTGGTTCGGTAACTCGCCAACAACAGAAGTCAAATACGGTCGACGCTAAAGACATTGAACAGACGGTGTCTACAGACATACCGCTAGAGTTTAAAATCGCCGGTTGTTCAATGGAGCTTTCTCGGGTGAGCTACGAGGTCACCGCCACGTACGGACCGGACGATTGGGATCATGGTCTTGAAATGGCGGGCGGGCTTTCTATCAATACCGAAAGCACAGGCAATGCCTCAGCATCTTACACGGATCTTATCGAGCAAAGAGGTCTCTGTGCTTGGAGTTTTCAGATAAGCACAGCAAAAGCCAAGAAGGACCAGATTGAAAAATTACTATCTTGTTCTGCAGCAGACCCTAATTGGAAGGTCTCAGAGAATCGTCTTCAGCGTCGAAAACCAGGCGGAGCATTATCACGAAATGCTATAGCAAACAAAACAATCCATGTGACATTCAAGTTGTCGAATGATGAAACCCCCAGTTATTTGCGTTACTGGGTAAAAGTCCCGAACGGTTGGAAACCTTGTACAGGTCGCTGGAACTCCGGAAGGGAGGAGTTATGCACTACACCGCCTCAATTTAGAACTTTCAAACAGAATGGACGCGAGTGCTCCGTGTACCCTGGCTGTACAGAATAAGGATGTTTATGCAAAACCAAGAAAAATCATTGCTTTCTGATCAGGGACGCACATGCCCGTTACGCGGGGGCTGGATCAGCTTTCGTCTAGTTGACGAGTTTGGAGACGCCAAGCCCTATGCAGGCCTGAGTTACGTATTAACGGACTCGGAAGGTACCAAATACAAAGGCATCTTGGATGGAGAAGCTTATGCGCGGCTAACGGGAAGCTACTGCGGCCCGCTGATACTGACGCTATCTGCTGCTTACACGGGAGCGGAAAAACTCTATGTTGATATGTGTGAGCGAATCGACTATCCCTTGCCGATAACAGAACTTCAAGTAGCCGCTGAAAAAACGCTTCGCCGGCCAATTGGAAGCCCGGGCAAAACAGGCGCTTACCGGGCCTCAGCCGAAAAAGGTGAATATTACAAGGTTGAAGTTCGCGATTTCGTTGAGTTCAACAAACACTTGCCACTGGCAGCAAACCTTTCTAACCCTGCACCTGCAGGTTGCGCCAAACTCGCCCGAGACTTTGCCGGGGACAAGGTCCCGAGCTTTGGTGTAGGTCTGCTTCCAGAAAAACACTACGTTCTCGAAGTACGCGCCTTACGTGCATTCAGACCGCTTTTATCATTGGCCCCCGAATTCAGTGCCTTGAACCTTTATCAGTTGTCTCTTTTGGCCACATTGAGCTACGGAGATTTCGGACAAAAGCCGGAAAAACTGGACGCGACGCTACCGAAGGACTTTGCTTTCACGTACCCCACTCGTGGCACCGTCGGACATGTGTTGAACACCTGCCTGGCGTGTTTCGAAGAACCGGCGCAATACGCGGACTCCAAGAATCCTTCGTTCCCGCTGGTTGAAGATGTGCCCTACTCCAAGCGCCTTGAGATAGTCCCTTTTGATCCGGGTCTTTACCCGCAGAATGACTCCAGCGCCGGAGGAGCGCTGGAAACACCTTCGAGCGTGCACTTTTTCAGCGATGCGAGACAGGGTACATCCGACTGGAAAAACACCGATACACAGGCCTACGCCACGCACAATGACCGGATGATCCTGATCGCAGTGAGAGGCACAGCTGAGTTTTGGGACAAATGGCGAGACATTGATGCTCAGCAAGTCCCGATTGAAGGGGGAACCGGAAAGGCCCACCAAGGTTTTTATGAATCCTTTATGGCGCTAAAACCGTTTATCGAAAGCTACATTCGTCGCTTCCGCACCAACCAAAAAATAATCGTCTGTGGCCACAGCCTCGGCGGCGCCATTGCCTTGCTGCTCTCTGATTGGCTACACCGCCAAATTACCAGTGACATCATCCTCTATACCTTCGGCTCCCCTCGGGCTGGCGACAAAGAATTCGTTGAATCGGCGAGCGGGCTGGTTCATCACCGAATCGTCAACCAGAACGACCCTGTGCCGAGCGTTCCTGCTGGCTGGATGGATACTAAAAAGCCGATCTGGATCACCGGGCTTGCTGCAACCGTCTCCGGCGTTCTGACACCCGCTGCCGGAGGCGTGGTTATGGCGGTCGGGATGTCTCGCTTTGGCGGCCAGCCTTATTGGCACCACGGCGAACAGCGATACTTCATGCCTTTGCAACTGCCAGGTCGAGTTCTCTCTTCTGTGCTGTGGACACCCGGCTGCGAAGGCTATGAAGAAGCTGCCATGGCTCGCTGCGTTGCACAGCTAAAAAACAACGATACGCCGGATCGCAAGCAATTCATGATTCAGGCTGCGAACGGCGGCGATCACAAGATGCTCGACGGCTATATACCATCATGCTGGGCATCACTACGCCGATGGCAGGAGACGCAAAAAACCGGTGGCTACATCATCAGTACGACTGAATCCGACCGGTTGAAGCTGGAAGTTGAAACCTATCGTGAACAACTGAACCTGTGGCAGAGCAACGCGGACAAGGAGTTCCCCGGCGGCACCATTGAAAGTCGGCCACAGGATCGTGCAACTGCATTCCAGCGCCGCGCGACAATGTCGGATCTTCAGGAACGCCAAACCGCAATCAGACAAGCGGTGAAGCACAATCAAAAAGAACTGAAAGCACTCGAAGGAACCCTCCGGACAATCACAACCCTGAGCACCACCAAGCTCACGCTGGCTAATATTTATGGTGATTGCACCGCACTTCCGGAATTGCAAACCCATATCGATCGCTGGGCTGCGCACAGTGAAAATCAGAAGTCTGAGCGTTTGGCACAGATTCCATCGGCAACGACCAGGAGCATGGCTTGATGCAAGTAAAGCGATGACGACTGATCGGTGGAGGGAGTCTCGTCTGACTCCCGTTCCATCCTGTTACTACAACTCCAGGCAAGCGACTTCCAATTCAACATCTGCCGCCGAATTACTGGACGATCGCGGCATCCTTGCCACCGCCTACATCTTCCAGCTCAGTACCGAGTGCCCCGAACGCGATTACTGCGTGCAGTACGACGAGTCCGATCTGCATTGACTTTCATTGGGGTGATACAATTGGGTATTGGTCAGTCGAAGAATAAGTAACCTAACTATTCGCTCAGCGCTAGTTTTCAGGCGCTGAGCAATGTATGCAGAGAAACCATCTAGAGTGGCCAGTAAACTTTAGCGCTGCGCTACCAGTTCGAATCCGGGCCGTGGCTTCGTAGGGAATTGATGCTGAGTCGACGACTATCAGAACAGTGCATGCAAGATGTCGCGCGGGAACCGTTGCCGGGGGACGCTCCTCTGGAGCGTTTCGCGCGGTGCCAGCGAGTATTCATCTCACCTGAAGTAGATTTTTATCAGTTGATTTCTAAGTTTTTCTCAGGATCCAACTTGTGAGCAAATTTCCGCTTTCATACACAATAAAATCATTACTGCTTCTGATGCTCTCACTTATGGGAGCCTGCACTTCAGCCGGCCAGCTAGATAAAAGTAGCGCAGAAGGCGCGACCGGTCGTTACGGGAGCGACTCTTTCACACTGGTTGCGACATCTCCCGCCAACCTTGGATTAACTTTCAAATCACAATACTCGGCAAAGGCTGGTCAGCATTGTGAAAGCCATGTAGAAAACCCAGGAGACAAGATAAAAAAACAGCATCAAAAAACAGATAAGATTGATGAAAAAACTACAGAACAAACTGCAAAATTCAATATCCCGCTTACCTATTACATCGCTGGATGCACCATGGAGTTGGCTCGCATAGACATATCTATCGACGGCCGTTACGGAGTTTCCTCATTGGATATCGGCGGCGATATCGGCGGAATATCTGTGACAGCGGACTCACCTACTGGTGAAGTTACAGCGTCATCTACTGACGACCCCGAGTTCAGAGGTCTATGCAAATGGATGTTTCAGCTTAGTTCTGCAAGAATCGAGAAAGACGGAATTTCAAAAATATTGTCGTGCAGTGCAGCAAATAAAAATTGGAATGTTCCCTCTGGCTATCTTGATCGCGACAAACCTGACGGCACAATTCAACGTTCAAATCTTGAAAACAAAAACGTAAAACTTACCTTCCGTCTATCAAAAGATGAAGAACCAAGCATGGATAATCGGTGGATTAAAACCACCAAGGGATGGAAACCATGCCAGGGCACCGCAACATCAAATAGATGTCAAACACCTCCTATTTTCAAGAAATTCAAAATGAACGACCGGGAATGCATTGTCTACCCAAACTGCATTGAAATGGGAGCTATTAATGATTAATCAAAATTTTTCACGCAGTGCTCGAACTATTTTTTCCTTACCCTACCAATGATGGGTGCATGCAGTTTCGCCGGGTAGATGGCGAAGGAATCGGTTGAAGGTGCAACGAGTTACTACAGCAGAGACCACTTCACGTTAACCGCTACTGTTCCTGCAAATTTTGGCTTTACTTAAAAAGCGCAGTATTCACCTAAGCAGGGTAAACTTGTCAGGTAAACAGTTATGGGTTGGGTGGTTCGGTAACTCGTCAACAACAAAAGTCAAATACGATCGACGCGAAAGACATTGAGCAGACGGCGTCTACAGTCGTCCCGCTAGAGTTTCACATAGCCGATTGTTCGATAGAGATTTCTCGGGTGAGCTACGAGGTCACCGCCACTTACGGACCGGACGATTGGGATCATGGTCTTGAAATGGCGGGTGGGCTTTCTATCAATACCGAAAGCACAGGCAGTGCCTCAGCCCCCTACCCGGATCTTATCGAGCATAGAGGTCTCTGTGCTTGGAGTTTTCAGATAAGCACAGCAAAAGCCAAGAAGGATCAGATTGAAAAATTACTATCTTGTTCTGCAGCAGGCCCTGATTGGAAGGTCTCAGAGAATCGTCTTCAGCGTCGAAAACCAGGCGGGGCATTATTCCGAAACGCCATAGCAAACACAACAATCCATGTGACATTCAAGTTATCAAATGATGAAACCCCCAGTTATTTGCGTTACTGGGTAAAAGTCCCGAAAGGTTGGAAACCTTGTACAGGTCGCTGGAACTCCGGAAGGGAGGAGTTATGCACTACACCGCCTCAATTTAGAACTTTCAAACAGAATGGACGCGAGTGCTCCGTGTACCCTGGCTGTACAGAATAAGGATATTTATGCAGAGCCAAGAAGAATCATTGCTTTTGACTTGGTGGAATACACCAGGCGCAACGTAAACAGGTAAGCTCCACTCTCGTCAGAAAACGGATTTCGGATTCATCACCATGGAATTGCAATTCACCATCACTCCCGAACACACGCAGGCCAGAATCGGCAAACTGGTTGATCAGGAGGTAGTCAAGGATGATCAACTGAGGGCCCGGCTACTTGGCAAGGTGGCTCACCTAGAGGATCGTTTGCTAGCGCCGCTATTTTTTCTACTGGGACTGGGTGGCGGCATGCTGGCCATCTATTTCCCCTCGCGCGAGTTGAGCCCGGAGAAACTCATCTCCATGGCGTTCTTCACAGTGACATACGTTGTCTGCTGGCGGTTCTATTCCGATCGCCTGTTAAACCGTTTGCGCAAACGTATCGCCGATAACCGTGCGAAACCTCGCAAGCGTTTTCACAACGTAAACCGACGCCTGATCGAATCAACGTTACGAACCAAGCTCAAGGCTGCTGAAGGCGCTTATCGCCTGGAGTTCGACGACCGTGGTTTCACCTTGATCAAAATAAAGGGCAAAGGCGCCAAAAGCGGGCTTGCCTGGGAGCAAATTGTGCGCTTCAAGGTAACACCCGATTTCTACTCCGTTGCCTGCGCCAAACTGGACAGTAAGGGCAAGGCCTATCACATCCCTCGACACAGCGGTTTGATGGACTCAGACACGTATCAGCAAGGATTGGGGTTGTTTTTGAGCCTGGTGCCTGTCTCCGCGCTTGAATAGCACACATGAATGCTGCGAAACACGGGTATCGTTCTTGCGTTAACAGGGAAAGATTGGCAGTAAACAAACATCAACGGGTTTTACTAAAGCCCATTACCACTACAGCAAAATAGATCACATGGTGTACCCAAACGATCTGGTGGAATATGCAAGAAACCAGCGCCAAACAAGGGCTAATTAGAAGCGAGTTCTCGCCCTGAGGACCTGACGCTGGCTATTCTGCTTTGCTCAAGCGATTTGATGGGGAGTCCCATCTGACTGCCTGTTAAAAATTGCTGTTGAGTGTCAGGCCGGCGCCTTCCAGTTCAACATCTGCTGCTGCGCAACCTGCAGCAAATCATTGCCGTCCTGAATCAGCAGGTACAACGCATGCGTAATGTGCGGAATGTCCTGAACATCGGCGTGTTTGAAGCAGAGGCAATGCAGGGTTTCGAGTAGGTCGGCCGAGGCGCGGACGCGCTGGACGGCGGCTTCCAGGATGTCTTTGGGGTTGGCTTCGGTGTCGATGAGCAGCGTTGGGCTTTCGGTAACGGTGCTGTTAAGGGCGAGGTAGCGGTTTTGGAGCGGTTTGATAATTGGCATTCTGATTACTCGATTGATTGGAAAGTAACCGCCAACACCGTGACCAAACAGTGGGAGGCGGCCGTGAACAGGCTTGGTCAACCGAGAACAATCAAACTCAGCTCGCCCGAAGGCGTCCTGCACACAGCCGCCACAGCAATGCACTGAGCGAACAACGACGTCCGCGATGCGAATGATGGCATATATGCAATTGATTTTTCTCAGGTGACCAAACCCGAATCGCTGATTTTGCAGCGACACCGAACCATAACCGCCCCACTCCAGCCGCCGAAAGCAGACAAGGCATCTGTCCTTGTAGGAATCCGCACTCCCTTGCGCAGAAATCGACCCGCCCCCTGACAGCCGGCGTTCAGCTCGGTTAACCATCACTTAACGCCGTAGTCAAAAACTCTACTGAACCGCACGCCCTCAGCCGTCCATCGCTGACGCCCAGTGCGGCAGGTTCGGCGAACTACACGCCGAACTCTCATCCGTCGTACGGGAGTCGCACCATGAACATTCGCACGTTACTGCTCACCACCGCCCTCGCCTGCACCGCATTCGCCGGGCTGGCCCAGGCCCAGGCCAATGACGCGTCCACCACGTCCAAAGCCGTGCCTTATCAGTACGGTATGCCGCTGCATGTAGCGAAAGTGGTGTCGCTGACCGAGCCGCCAACCCTGGATTGCAAAGTGATCACTGCCGACATGAAGTACATCGATAACAACGGTAAGCCTGAGGAAATCAGTTATCGGAAATTGTCTGACGCGTGCAGTTATCAAAACTGACGGAAAGCTCTGATTTGCGGCTTTGCGGTAGGCGTGGCGTGTTTTGCGGGGTTATGCTCGGGACCCTTCTCACTGCAGCAAGGATTAGCCATGCAGTTGTCGTTTCGCACGTTGTCGGGCATCACTTCTGTGCTGTGTTTTCTGCTGGCAGTGGTCTGGGGGGTTTTGCGGGATGTGTTGTTGGCAATCTGGAGTATTGAGTATTCCGAGGTCGCGGGTTTTGTCGCGCGGCGCAGTGCGGTGTTGTTCGCAGCGTTGGGGGTGATGTTTTATCTGGTGCGCACGGCACCGCCGTCGCTGGGGCGCAATGCGCTGAGCAACGGGTTTATCGTTGGGTGTTTTGGTTTGGCAGTACTGGGTTTTGCTGAATGGCTGAACGGCCATGCCGGCCCCGGGATTTTGCTCGCGGTGCTGGTCGAGTTCGCGCTGGGCCTTGGGTTTGTGCAGGCCCGGCGCGTGACGGTCGAACTGGGCGAAACGGTGCGTTAAATGGCTCTGGCTCTGGATCGTGGACTGTAATGATGCGGCGACGTTTTTCGCGCAAGATCCAAACGCAGCCCGGCGATCAGTTCATTGATTTCACGACAGCCATTGAGGTGGCTGGCATCGATGTCACTCACGAACAGATCAACTTGGTCAGTCTTGTGATCGCCGAAAACCTTGACGGTCATCGACAGGTCTGGCGACAGCGTGCATTGGCAACGTTTAGGCAGAAAGCTGCTTTCAATGATGTTGCGTAGTTCCAAGGCAGAAAGAAACATGGTGAACCTCTCCTTATTGATGAAACTGCCAATCAACTCTTCACGTTGACCGTTTTTGCTACCCCTGCACGAGTGTGTCCCCGCTGATTCCCTGGATGTAGCAAACGGTGTTACGGCGAAATGCCTCTTGGAGTGTAGGCGCCCGAACCCGGTACGCTGCACCAAATAGACGCATAAAGCATGCCTCTCATCGGATCATTTTGACCCTCGCGAAATCAAGCACTTGGCGACTGAGCCAGCATTAAGCCAGTTGCAAATTGCATGAATCGCCTATCGAGGCACTGCAAATTGCATGTCGGCGGCGGTTTGCATTCAGCGCCGGTGACGGTAAGAATGGCGCTCAATCACACTACACCTGCAAGGAGGCTTTCATGGGTTCTTTACGCACTAACGCGACCACCGGGCTGATTATCGCCAGCCTGTCCACCCTCGCCCACGCGGCTAAACTGGAAGACGTCGCGCCATATCCCAAGGCGGAGACCGGCTTCACCCGCCAAGTCATTCACCTGCCCAAGCAGGACAAGGAGCAGAATTTCCAAGTCGAAATCCTCGCGGGCAAAACCCTTGAAGTGGACTGCAACCTTCAACGCCTCGGCGGGATGCTGGACGAGAAAAACCTCGAAGGCTGGGGCTACCCGTTCTACCGACTGGAAACAGTCATCGGCCCGATGAGCACTAAGATGGCCTGCCCACCCGGCTCGCAGAAGAAACGCGCTTTCGTGCCTGTCGTCGGCGACGGCTTCATGTTGCGCTACAACAGCAAGCTGCCAGTTGTGGTCTACGCGCCGTCGGGCGTCGAAGTGCGTTATCGCATCTGGTCCGCCTCGGACAAAGTCGGCACTGCCATTCAGGAATGACCTGAGCAAGGAGCGTCATCGGTGATTACCTGCCACGTCAGATATGTGATCGATCCGTACCAATTGACCGAGTTCGAGGCTTACGCCAAAGCCTGGCTCGGCATTGTCGAGCGCTTGGGAGGCACTCATCACGGCTACTTTTTGCCGTCCGAGGGTGCCAGCAATATTGCCTATTGCCTGTTCAGTTTTCCGTCACTGGCGGATTACGAAAGCTACCGGCATATCGCGATGACTGACCCGGAGAGCACAGCGCTGGTGGAATCACTGGTCGAGAAGAAATTCATAGTGAGCTACGAACGCAGCTTCCTGCGCCCGTTGCTGCCCTGATCGCCATCACGCCAGTACGCCGCATGCAGCGGCGCTGCTCGGCGACGTGGCGCAGGCTGTCGATTCTGCTCATCACTTCAAGGAACGAACGCATGATGTCTATCGCCCTGCCCCTCACGGCTTTGCTCGCATTTACCGGCTATACCGTTGCAGTGATGCTTCAGGCTGAACAGTCGTTGATCGATTTCGGGATCAGCCTGATGTCGCGGCCGGATACCGCGCAGGTGGTGATTGATCTGTATCTGCTGGCTGCGCTGGCCGGGGTCTGGATGGTCAGGGATGCCCGCTCGCGTGGGCAGACGGTTTGGTCGGTGGTGCCTTATTTGTTGCTGACGGCGGTTTTTGTTTCGGTTGGGCCGTTGTTGTATCTGGTGGTTCGTGGGGTGAGGGAGCGCAGGAAAGCGTTGGATCTAGCTCAGGTGAGCTGATCCGAATTATCGGGTACCCGTCAGATTGCCTTCGCGGGCAAGCCCGCTCCCACAGGTTTCAGCGTTATATCCACTTTTTTGATGTGCCCCCCGTAGGGGTGGGCGACAAAGCTTTGGATCAACGGTGAACGCTCACGAGCAAAGCGCTTGAATTTACCTGCGCCCTGAACACTCACTGTGAATGTAATGCGAAAAAATTGCGCTCTGTGCTTTTCAAAAACAGACATGTCTCTTCGTGGAGCCTTGCCCATGACTATGCGTTCCGTTATGTTCGCCGCCCCGTGGCTACTGGCCGCTGCCCTGTCCAGCCCTTGGGTCATGGCCAGTGGCGATGAAAAGAACCCCGTGCAAAAGCCCGAGTGCCCCAAATGTCAGATCTGGGACAGCAAGACCCAGAAATGCGTGCTGCTCACCAGCGGCTTTTTGCCCAGTGCCAACGTACTGACATCGATTCATCAAGCACCTGAGCACCCATAAACGGAGTCCATCATCAGCGATCAGGCATTCAGAGCAGAACTGGGACAGCACTTGGCACGACTGTGGCGCTACGGTCTGCTGCTGTCGCGCAATCGGCATATGGCCGAGGATCTCGTGCAGACAACGTGTGTGCGTGCGCTGGAGCGCTCTGCGCAATACGTCGCGGGCACCCGCATGGATCGCTGGCTGCTAAGCATTCTGCATTCGATCTGGCTCAACGAAGTACGCGCCCGCCCCGTGCGTCAGGGTGCAGGACAGGTCGATACCGATGGGCAACTGACGGTCGATGGCGAGTACGCAGCGCAGACGCACGTCATGGCGGCGCAGGTGATCCGCCGGGTCGATGCGTTGCCCGAAACTCAGCGCGAAACGCTGTATCTGGCCTATGTCGAGGGCCTTTCGTATCACGAAGTCGCCGAGATTCTGCAAGTGCCGATCGGTACGGTCAGGAGTCGCCTGACCACCGCCCGCCTGAAACTCGCTGAATACCCGCCGCTGCAAGCGGTACCGAAAAGCACCGAAGGAGATCGTTGATGAACACACCTTCGGATGAGCAACTGGTGTCGTATCTGGACGACGAACTCGCCGAGGATTATCGCCGCCAACTCGACGCGGCCATCGCCGACGATCCGCTGCTGAACCTGCGCGTGCAGTGGCTGAACCGTAGCAGCCTGCCGTACAGAAACGCCTACGATGAACTGGCGCAACAGGCACCGCTGGATCGCCTGCAAGCACGACTGGAGGCCATACCTTCGCCAGAAAACCCGGGACTGAGTCGGCGCTGGTTTATCGGTGCTGCCGCCGCAACGTTGGTGGCCGGCGGGGTACTCGCCGACCGCTTGTTTCTCGGCTGGCAGGCGCAGCAAACGCATGAATGGCGCGGTTTGGTGGGCGACTATATGGCGCTGTATGGGCCGCAGACCCTCGATCACTTGCCTGCCGACGAAGCCACACAACGCGCGCAGATTCGCACGGTCAATGCGCGAATTGGCCTGAGTCTTTCGCCTGCCGCGTTGAAACTGCCGGGCGCCGAATTCAAGCGCGCGCAGATGCTCGAATATGACGGCGTACCGATTGCGCAGATCGTTTATCTGGATGCCAGGCACGGGCCATTAGCGCTGTGCATCACCCGCTCAAACAGCGGCAGCCGGCCGCTTGCACATGAACGTCGGCATGAAATGAATGTGGTGTATTGGACCGAGCGCGAGCATGCCTGGATGCTGATCGGCCATGACGCCCCAGCGGCACTGGAAGACAAGGCAAAAATGTTGAAAAGCCGCTTAAGTGCATGACCCTGACTGCTCTATGCTCAGTGAGTGATTTTCCAAGGAGGATTCACCGATGCCCATCTCGTCTCGTACTGCTTTACTGGTGATCGACGTTCAAAACGACTTCACTCCCGGCGGCCAACTGCCGGTGCCTGAAGGCGATCATATTGTGCCGCTGATCAACCGTATCGCTCGCCAATTCAAACAGGTCGTCATTGCTCAGGACTGGCACCCGACCGGTCATGCGTCGTTCGCTTCCAGTCACCCTGGCCGCCAACCCTACGATGTCATTCAACTGCCTTACGGCGAGCAAACCCTCTGGCCCGACCATTGCGTGCAAGCCACACTCGGCGCCGAATTCCACCCGGAACTTGACCTGCCCCACGCCCAATTGATCATTCGCAAGGGCTGCAATCCTGACATCGACAGTTATTCGGCGTTTCTGGAGGCCGACCGTCGCACCACCACGGGGCTCTCGGGATATCTGAAAGAGCGCGGCATCGACACGGTTTACATGGTCGGTCTGGCGCTGGATTTCTGCGTGATGTACTCGGCGCTGGACGCGCGGGCGGCGGGGTTCAATGCGTTTGTGGTGCTGGATGCCTGCCGGGCCATAGATATGGATGGCTCGCTGGCGGCGGCGATGGACCGAATGCAAGGCGCCGGCGTCGGACTTATCCAATCCACCGAGCTCACCTGAACGCAGCTCCACAGGTGTTTTGGTTTCAGGCAGTGGTTGGCAACCACAAGCGGAATCGCGCCCCGCCCAACGGCGAAGACTCGACCGTCAACGTCCCGCCTTGAGCTTCCAAGGCACGCCGACTGATCGCCAGCCCCAGCCCAAAACCACCCGTGGCCCGATCCCGGCTGCGATCCAGTCGATAGAACGGCTCGAAAATCCGTTCGCGCTCATCGTCCGGAATACCGATACCGTCGTCATCCACCCAGATCTCGCAACCGTCGGCATTGACTTGCACGCCGATCTGGATACGTTTTTCGCAGTAACGCATGGCGTTGCGCAGCAGGTTCTGGATCGCCCGGGCGGTCAGTCGTGGATCAAGGGAGAATCGTTCGAGCTGACCGTGCAGCAGTACATCAATCACGATTTCCGGCGACTCCAGCTCTTCGTCGACGCTGCCCAGAATGCTGTCGATGAACTCATCCAGCGACACTTCGACCTGTTCCGGCAACTGCGCCGGGTTCTGCAATCGGCTGTAAGACAGCAACTCCAGCACCAACTCATCCAGCTCACGAATGTGCGCGACCAATCCCAGCAAGCGTTCGCGGCTTGCGGGCGGCAAGTCGTCGGACAGCGCCAGTGCCAGGCCGAAATCCAGGCGCGTCAACGGCGTGCGCAATTCGTGGGACACCGCGTTGAGCAGGTCGCGTTGCTGGTTGAGCAGGTTCTCGATGTCGCCGGCCATGGTGTCGAACACCACCGCCAGGCTACCGATGTTCGAACTCGGGGCGATTTTCGTTCGTTCGCTCAAATGGCCTTTACCGAAGCGTTCGGCGGTGCCTTTGAGGCGTTCCAGATCGCGCCAGTGCGGGCGCAACCACATCAAAAGGCAGGCGAGCAGCGTTGCGCCGATCAAAACGTTGATGCTCCAGTACAGCAGATCGACGTCCATCGGATCCGGCGGCACGATCATTTGCACTGCCATGGTGTCGTCCAGCGGCGCTACTGCGAGGGTGCGCCAGCCCCAGTCGCCAATGCGCACCACGTTCTCGCCGCGCCGCATTCGCTCACGTTCAATGTCAGTGAATTCAGCGTCATCGATACGCGCCAGCACGATGTGCAACGGCTGGAAATCCTTGTCCATCGACGCCGCCAGCGCTGGCCATTGTTCTTGCGGCACCGCACGGAACTGCTTGGCGATCAGCGATTGCAGACCGCGAGAATAATCCAGATTGTAGGTGACAAAGCGATCCCGGAAGGCCATGACCACCAGGTCTGGCACCAGATAAATGGCTGCGCTGTACGAGACAATCGTCACCAGATACAGACGGAACAGGATGCGGAACATCAGCTCAGCATTCCCACTCGGAACGGCTGAACAGATAACCCTTGCCCCACACGGTCTTGATCTTGCGCGCCTCACCGGCGTGGTCATCGAACTTGCGTCGCAACTTGGAAATCGCTACATCCACCGAGCGATCGGTGCCGTTGAATTCTATGCCACGCAGGCGTTGCAGAATCTGATCGCGGCTGAGCACTTCGCCGGCGTGTCGCGCCAGCACCACCAGCAAGTTGTATTCACCGCTGGACAACTCAACCGGCTGATCGCGCCAGGTGACAGTGCGTTCCGACAGGTCGATACACAGATTGCCCATGATGATGCGGTCATTGACCGTCAGCGGCTCGCCGAGGCTGCTGCGCCGTAACAAGGTTCGCACCCGCGCCAGCAACACGCGTGGCTCGCAGGGTTTGGTGACATAGTCGTCGGCGCCCATTTCCAGGCCCAGCACTTGGTCGTGGCTGTCATCGCGGGCGGTGAGCATCAGGATCGGTAGCGTCGCCGAATCGGCGCGCAGCAAACGGCAGACTTGCAGCCCGTCGAGCCCCGGCAGCATCAGATCAAGGATGACCAGATCCGGCGGATTGACCCGCGCCCGTTCACGCACATGGTCGCCACGGCCGATAACGCAGACGGAATAACCGTTGCGTTCCAGGTAGCTGGAAATCAGTTCGGCGAGGGCGGTGTCGTCTTCGACCAAGAGGATGTTGGGCATGGGGTGTTCCAGATATTGCTGTGGAGGATGTCAGGTCCTCTTCGCGAGCAAGCTCGCTCCCACATGGGTTTTGCACCGTTCACAAAACCGATGTGGGAGCGAGCTTGCTCGCGAAAGCGGATTAACAGTCACAAAAGAATTCAAGAGCTTAAGGATATACGCCCTCACCCATCCCTGAGTAAAACCCTTACACAATTTCACACAGCGCCTACAAAGCTTCACCGCTACTCTCGGCAACTGTCCGTAGGATGCGGGCATCAATATTGGGGGTGGTAAATGTCGAACAAACTGCTGGCCGGGCTCGGCCTGATCGCCATGGCGCTGACGCTGAGTGCCTGTGACTCTTCTTCGAAGGCCGAAGAGCAGGCACCGCCAGCAACCGTGCGCATCGAGACCATCCAAGCGCGTCCACTGTCGATCAGCAGCGAACTCAGCGGCCGGATCGCTGCTCCGCGCATTGCCGAAGTCCGCGCCCGCGTGCCCGGCGTTGTACTGCAACGTAACTTTCGCGAAGGCAGCGACGTGAAGAAAGGCGACGTGCTGTTCCGCATCGACCCGGCGCCGTTCAAGGCTGACCTGGACAGTGCCGAAGCCGCGTTGCGCAAGGCCGAGGCCAATGCGTTTCAGGCGAAGTTGCAGGAACAACGCTACGCCCAGTTGATCGACGACAAAGCCATCAGCGCTCAGGATTACGACAACGCTCGCGCCAATACCCGGCAAACGGCCGCCGATGTCGCCGGCAACAAGGCTGCGGTAGAGCGGGCCAAATTGAACTTGGGTTACGCCACCGTCACCGCGCCGATTTCCGGGCGTATCGGCCGCGCGCTGGTCACCGAAGGCGCGCTGGTGGGGCAGAACGAAACCACGCCACTGGCGCTGATTCAGCAACTCAATCCGATCTACGCCGACCTCACCCAGTCGACCCGCGAGCTTAACGAGCTGCGCCGGGCGTTTCGCTCGGGACAGTTGCAGGAAGTGGGTCAGGATCAGGTCGAAGCCACGCTGATCCAGGATGACGGCAGCCTGTATCCGTTGCCGGGCAAATTACTGTTCAGCGACATCACCGTCGACCCGGGCACCGGCCAGATCATTCTGCGCAGCGAGTTTCCCAATCCCGATCTCGACCTGCTGCCCGGCAGTTTCATTCGCGTGCGCCTGCAACAGGCAACTATCCAGAACGGCATCACCGTGCCGCAACGCGCCGTGCAGCGTGACAGCGCTGGTATTGCGCAAGTGTTGACCGTCGATGAGCAAATGCGTGTAGCCGAGCAACCGGTGCAACTGGGCGCGGTGCAGGACAATCGCTGGATCGTCACCGGTGGCCTCAAGCCCGGCGACCGCATCGTTATCGAAGGCCTGCAACACGCACGCCCCGGCGACAAAGTGCAAATTGACGACACCCCTCTTCCACTTGCCCAGACCTCTGGTCAGTAAGCAGGACGCTTTTATATGCCGCAGTTCTTTATCGATCGTCCCGTATTTGCCTGGGTGGTCGCCTTGTTCATCCTGTTGGCCGGTGCGCTTGCCATCCCGCAATTGCCGGTGGCGCAGTACCCCGACGTCGCGCCGCCACAGATCGAAATCTACGCCGTGTACCCCGGCGCCTCGGCGCAGACCGTCGATGAAAGCGTGGTCAGCCTGATCGAAGAAGAGCTTAACGGCGCGGATCACCTGCTCTACTTCGAATCGCAAAGCAGCCTGGGCAGCGCCACGATCAAGGCGACTTTCCAGCCGGGCACCAATCCGGAACTGGCGCAGGTTGACGTGCAAAACCGCCTGAAAGTGGTCGAATCGCGCTTGCCGCAAGCCGTGAACCAACAGGGTTTGCAGGTGGAGAAAGTCTCCTCGGGTTTCCTCTTGCTGATCAGCCTGACGTCCAGCGACGGCAAGCTCGATGACGTTGCGCTCAGTGATTATCTGGCGCGCAACGTGATGAACGAAATCAAGCGTCTGGACGGTGTCGGCAAGGCTCAGCTGTACGGTGCCGAGCGGGCCATGCGTATCTGGATCGACCCGCAGAAGCTCATCGGTTTCAACCTGACACCGGCCGACGTCAACGCCGCCATCGTCGCGCAGAACGCCCAGGTGTCGGCGGGCAGCATCGGTGACTTGCCCGGCCCCTCAACTCAGGAAATCACTGCAACAATTTTGGTCAAAGGCCAGTTGTCGACGCCGCAGGAGTTCGCCGACATCGTGCTCAAGGCCAATCCGGACGGTTCCACCGTGCGTATCGGTGATGTGGCGCGGGTCGAGATCGGCAGTCAGGACTATCAGTTCGGCACACGCCTCAACGGCAAGCCGTCCACCGCTGTCGGCGTGCAATTGTCGCCAGGGGCCAACGCACTGAGTACGGCAACGCTGGTACGAGCGAAAATGGATGAGCTGGCGCGCTACTTCCCCGCCGGCGTGGAATACAAGATCCCGTACGACACCTCCCCGTTCGTCAAAGTCTCGATCACCAAAGTGGTTTACACCCTCGGCGAAGCCATGCTGCTGGTGTTTGCGGTGATGTTCCTGTTTCTGCAAAACGTGCGCTACACGCTGATCCCGACACTGGTGGTGCCGGTGGCGCTGATGGGCACGTTCGCGACCATGCTGGCGCTGGGTTTCTCGATCAACGTGCTGACCATGTTCGGCATGGTACTGGCCATCGGCATTCTGGTAGACGACGCCATTGTCGTGGTGGAGAACGTCGAACGGATCATGGCCACCGAAGGCCTGTCGCCCAAGGAGGCCACGCGCAAGGCAATGACGCAGATCACCGGCGCCATCATCGGCATCACCCTGGTGCTGGTCGCGGTATTCATTCCGATGGCGTTCATGCAGGGTTCGGTCGGGGTCATCTATCAGCAGTTCTCGTTGTCGATGGCGACGTCGATTCTGTTCTCGGCGTTCCTCGCCCTGACCTTGACGCCGGCGCTGTGCGCAACGCTGCTCAAGCCAATTGCCAAGGGCGAGCATCACGAAAAATCCGGATTCTTCGGCTGGTTCAACCGCCGCTTCGAGCAACTGACCGTGCGTTATCAGGGCTGGGTCGGTTATGCGTTGAAACGCACCGGGCGATACCTGCTGATCTACGGCGTGTTGCTGGTGGGTCTGGGGATTTGCTTCATGCGTCTGCCCTCCTCGTTCCTGCCGGTCGAGGATCAGGGTTACACCATCACCGATATTCAGCTTCCGCCCGGCGCGACCAAGAACCGCACGGTGCAAGTGGCCGAACAGCTTGAGGCGCATAACGCTGGCGAGCCCGGCATCAGTGACAGCGTGGTGATTCTCGGTTTCAGTTTCTCAGGCAGCGGACAGAACGCGGCACTGGCGTTCTCGACACTCAAGGATTGGTCGCAGCGCGGCAGTGATGATTCCGCCAGTTCGATTGCCGACCGCGCCAACATCGCCCTGAGTCAAATCAAGGACGCCATGGCGTTCTCGGTTCTGCCGCCACCCGTGGACGGTCTCGGCACGTCGAGCGGTTTCGAGTTCCGCTTGCAGGATCGCGGTGGCCTCGGCCATGCAACGCTGATGCAAGCGCGCACGGAACTGCTGGCAGCCGCGCAGAAAAGTCCGGTGCTGATGAACGTGCGTGAAAGCGCATTGGCCGAAGCGCCGCAAGTGCAACTCGAAGTGGATCGCAAGCAAGCCAATGCCTTGGGGGTATCGTTCGCCGACATCGGCAACGTGCTGTCCACGGCCGTAGGCTCGGCCTATATCAATGATTTCCCCAATCAGGGACGTATGCAGCGCGTGGTGGTGCAGGCTGAAGGCGATCAACGCAGTCAAGTCGATGATTTGCTGAGAATGCACGTGCGCAACAGTGCCGGAAAAATGGTTCCGTTGTCGGCATTCGTCCAGGCCAACTGGATTCAAGGGCCGGCGCAACTGACCCGTTACAACGGTTATCCGGCGATTGCGATTTCCGGCGAGCCGACTCCCGGCCACAGCACCGGCGAGGCCATGGCCGAGATTGAACGCCTTGTCGCACAGGGGCCGACGGGGCTGGGACAGGAATGGACCGGCCTGTCATTGCAGGAACGGTTATCCGGGAGTCAGGCGCCGATTCTGCTCGGCCTGTCGCTGCTGATCGTGTTCCTGTGTCTGGCGGCGCTGTATGAGAGCTGGTCGATTCCGACCTCGGTGTTGCTGGTTGTGCCGCTAGGTGTGCTCGGCGCGGTACTGGCGGTGACGCTGCGCGGGATGCCCAACGACGTGTTCTTCAAGGTCGGGTTAATCACCATCATCGGGCTGTCGGCGAAGAACGCGATTCTGATCATCGAGTTTGCCAAGAGCCTGTACGACGAAGGTCATGACCTGATCGACGCCACACTGCAAGCCGCGCGTTTGCGCCTGCGCCCGATCGTGATGACGTCGCTGGCGTTCATCCTCGGCGTGGTGCCCCTGGCGATTGCCACCGGCGCCAGTTCGGCAAGCCAGCAAGCCATCGGCACCGGGGTGATTGGCGGGATGATCACAGCGACATTGGCGGTCATCTTCGTTCCGGTGTTCTTCGTCGTGGTAATGAAGATGGTACAACGCTTCCGCAAACGTCCCTGACCCTGTGGGAGTTGGCTTGCCAGCGATGGCGACGCAACGGACAAATTGATGTTGCCTGTCCTGATGCTATCGCTGGCAAGTCAGCTCCCACAGGTACTTTCGTAAACTCCACGCTGTCGCCACCGCAGGCAGCGCTGGGCTAGAGTGTCTACACCACACTGGCCCATCGAGTCCACATGCGCTTTCTAGCCCGCACCCACCCTCGCCTTTCCGCCGCGGCCCTGTTCGGCCTCGCCGCCGGTCTCTTGATCCCGGCTGATTCCATCGTCAGTAAAATCCTCATCGGCTGGAACGCGGGCGTATGGACCTACCTGATTCTGATGTTCTGGCTGACCGCGCGCTCCAAGGCGCCGGACGTCAAACGTATCGCCGAAGTCGAAGATGAAAATGCCGGCCTGGTGTTGTTTGTGGTGTGTATTGCCGCGCTGGCCAGCCTCGCCGCCATCACTCTCGAACTGGCCGGCATCAAGGATCTCGACACCACTCAAAAACTGCTGCACTACGGCTTCACCGCCCTGACGGTGATCGGTTCGTGGCTACTGATTGGGGTGATTTTCTGTGTGCACTACGCCCGCCTGTTTTACACCTGGGACGGCAAGGAGCCGGCACTGCGTTTTGCCGAAGGGCTGACCACGCCCAACTACTGGGACTTCCTGTACTTCTCGTTCACCATCGGCGTAGCGGTACAGACAGCAGATGTCGGCGTTGCCACGCGAGACATTCGCAAAATCGTCCTCGCACAGTCGCTGATCGGGTTCGTTTTCAACACAGCGATTCTCGGATTTTCCATCAATATCGCCGCAGGTTTGTTCGGCTGATGCGTGCATGGGTTGGCTGATTCCGAGCGCCGCCCGTCAGTATCTGGCGGATATCACACGATCCTTCACTTGACGGCCGATTAGGTTCTGGTGTTTCCTGAAACCGGTTTCAGCGCTACACCAGCGACTGAACCTGATAAATCCAATAATAAGGTTTCAGACCGTGAACGACTTCTCCGCCGCCCAGCGCAGCCGCGTCACCATGCTCGATGTCGCTGAGCGCGCTGGCGTATCCAAAGCCAGCGTCTCGCGTTTCATCGGCGACGACCGCGCCCTGCTCTCCGATGCCATTGCTTCGCGCATCGAACAAGCCATCAGTGAACTCGGCTATCGGCCAAACCAAATGGCCCGCGGACTCAAGCGCGGGCGCACTCGCCTGATCGGCATGCTGGTGGCGGATATCCGCAACCCCTACTCAATTGCCGTGATGCACGGGGTGGAAACCGCGTGCCGTGCGCATGGTTACAGCCTGGTGGTGTGCAACACCGACCGTGATGACGAGCAAGAGCGCCAGCATCTGGCGCTCTTGCGCTCGTACAACATCGAAGGGCTGATCGTGAACACACTCGGCCATCACCGTGACGAGTTACACGAACTCCACCGTGAGATGCCGTTGGTGCTGGTGGATCGCAAGGTCGACGGGCTCGACAGCGACATGGTGGGCCTGAACAACCCTCAGGCAGTGGCAATGGCCATCGCCCACCTTGAACAACGCGGCTATCGCGATGTGTTGCTGGTAACCGAGCCGTATGACGGCACCAGTTCGCGGATCGAACGGGTCAGCAGTTTTCAGTCGCAGATAACGCAGCGCTCCGGATTGATCGGGGCGGTGGTGGAAACCGGCGACGATCTGCAGAAGCATCTTCAAACCTTTTTAAACAAACCCGATGTCGGCCCGAAAGCGCTGTTTTGCGCCAATGGCGTGGCGGCGTTGGCCGCCACTCATGCGTTGCGCAAGATCGGTTCGCGGTTGTTCGAGGACGTAGGGCTGATTGCCCTGGATGATCTGGATTGGTATCCACTGGTTGGCAGCGGGATTACTGCGCTTGCCCAGCCGACGCAGGAGATTGGTGCGCGGGCTTTTGAGTGTTTGCTCAGGCGGTTGCGTGGGGATGATGAGGCGGCGCGGGTGGTGGATTTTTCGCCGGTGCTGGTTGAACGGGGTTCCACCCTCGGTGGTTTTGCAGTGATCGATCGGGCCCCATCTCTGGCAAGCCAGCTCCCACAGGTTTTGTGAGCGACATGTACCTTGTGGGAGCTGGCTTGCCAGCGATGAGGCTCGCCAGAACAACACAGCACTGACTGATATTTTTTTGAACAAAAATGAAACCGGTTTCAGAGGTAAATAACAATGAATAAACCTGCCGTTTCCATCAGCCTGTCCAGCTACGGCGCCGAGCTTGTGCGCCAGCGCGGGCAAGACTTTTTTATCGACGTGCTGGCTGCTGCCGGGGCCGATCGTATCGAGTGGCGCGAAGAGTTACTGACTCGCGAGAACCCCGCGCAGTTGAGCGCAGCCGCCCAGGCGCTGGGCCTGCAGAGTATCTATTCCTCGCCGACCGAACTGTGGCTGGCCGGCCAGGCGCGCCCCAATCCTGAATTGATCACCGCCCTGCAACACGCCGAGGCGTTCGGTTCGAAATGGCTGAAAGTTTCCCTCGGCTACTTCACCGACAATTGCGATCTGACGGTTTTGCAGCAACTGCTTGGCAACAGTTCGGTGCAACTGCTGGTGGAAAACGACCAGACGCTGCACGGCGGGCGGATCGAGCCGTTTCAACGCTTCTTCACGGCTGTTGAACAGCACAACTTGCCGATCAAAATGACCTTCGATATCGGTAACTGGCAGTGGCAGGACCAATCCGCCACCAATGCCGCACGCCTGCTCGGTCGGCACGTCGGCTACGTGCACTGTAAAGCCGTGGCCCGGCGCGCCGACGGCAAACTGGTGGCCGTGCCGCCCGCCGCCAGCGACCTGCAATTGTGGGAACAGCTGCTGAGGCACATGGCCCAAGGCGTCATGCGCGCCGCTGAATATCCGTTGCAAGGCGATGATCTCGTGGAGTTGACCACCGAACACGTCGCCACCCTCGCCCGCCTCGGGCAATCGCGTCTGGAGCCTGCTCATGTCTGAGATCGATATTCTGTCGTTCGGCGAGACCATGGCGATGCTGGTGGCCGAGCAAAGCGGTGATCTGGCGCAGGTCGAGCACTTCCATAAACGTATTGCCGGCGCTGACAGCAACGTGGCGATCGGACTGTCGCGTTTGGGTTTCAACGTCGCGTGGCTGAGTCGCGTAGGCAATGATTCGCTCGGCCGTTTTGTCGTCGACACCTTGGCGCGCGAGGGACTGGATTGCCGCCAGGTTGAAGTCTGCAACACGCATCCAACCGGCTTCCAGTTCAAATCCCGTTGCGATGATGGCAGCGATCCGCAGGTCGAGTATTTCCGGCGTGGTTCGGCGGCCAGTCATCTCTCGCCGCAATCGATCACGCCTGAACTGCTGAACGCTCGACATCTGCATGCCACCGGCATTCCCCCGGCGCTGTCAGGCACCGCGCGGGAGATGTCATCCGAACTGATGACCCGCATGCGCAATGCCGGGCGCAGTGTCTCGTTCGACCCCAATCTGCGCCCGAGCCTGTGGGCCAGCGAGCGCGAGATGATCCGCGAGATCAACCGCCTCGCCGCCCTCGCCCATTGGGTGCTGCCGGGCTTGAGCGAAGGGCGTTTGCTCACCGGGTTTGAAGACCCGGCAGATATCGCTGCGTTTTATCTCGATCAGGGCGCTGAAGCGGTGGCGATCAAGCTCGGGCCGCAGGGTGCCTATTACCGCACGCATCTGGATCAGGGCTTTGTTGCCGGGGTGCCGGTGGCCAATGTTGTCGACACGGTCGGCGCAGGTGACGGGTTTGCGGTGGGCATGATCAGTGCCCTCCTGGAGCACCAGAGTTTTGCCGAGGCGGTGCGGCGCGCGAACTGGATTGGCAGTCGGGCGGTGCAGAGTCGCGGGGATATGGAGGGGTTGCCGACCCGGGCTGAACTCACTGACGAATTTGAGGACGCCTTCGCGAGCAAGCTCGCTCCCACACATTTTGTGTGCACCACGGACACTGTGGGAGCGAGCTTGCTCGCGAAGAGACCAGCCTAGTCACCACAAAATTTGAACCTGCTGCGACAAAAACAACAAGCTCAGGAGCAACACCCATGAAAACTGCAACCCTCGCCGCCCGCCGCTGGTGGTACATCATGCCCATCGTGTTCATCACCTACAGCCTGGCGTATCTCGATCGCGCCAACTACGGTTTCGCGGCCGCGTCCGGTATGGCCAAAGACCTGATGATCACCCCAGGCCTGTCGTCATTGCTCGGTGCACTGTTCTTCCTGGGCTACTTTTTCTTCCAGGTACCCGGCGCGATCTACGCGCAAAAACACAGTGTGAAGAAACTGATTTTCGTCAGCCTGATCCTTTGGGGCGGGCTCGCGACGTTGACCGGCGTGGTCAGCAACGCCTACTGGCTGATCGTCATCCGCTTCATGCTCGGCGTGGTCGAAGCGGCGGTGATGCCGGCGATGCTGGTTTATCTGTGCCACTGGTTCACCCGCGCCGAACGCTCGCGGGCCAACACGTTCCTGATCCTCGGCAACCCGGTGACCATGCTGTGGATGTCGGTGGTGTCGGGTTATCTGGTGCAACACTTCAGCTGGCGCTGGATGTTCATCATCGAAGGTTTGCCGGCGGTGCTCTGGGCGTTTATCTGGTGGAAACTGGCTGATGATCGTCCGGCACAGGCCAAGTGGCTCAGCGACCAGGAAAAACTGGATCTGGAAAGCGCTTTGGCCGCCGAACAGGTCGGCATCAAAGCGGTGAAGAACTACCCCGAGGCGTTCCGTTCGCCGAAGGTGATCATTCTGGCGCTGCAGTTTTTCTGCTGGAGCATCGGCGTCTACGGCTTTGTGTTGTGGCTGCCATCGATCCTCAAGGCCGGCGCGCAAATGGACATGATCGAGGCCGGCTGGCTGTCGTCGCTGCCTTATCTGGCGGCGGTGATCGGCATGCTGGTGGTGTCGTGGGGCTCGGACAAATTGCAAAAACGCAAACGCTTCGTTTGGCCACCACTGTTGATTGCTTCCATTGCGTTCTACGGTTCCTACGCGCTCGGTGCGGAACATTTCTGGTGGTCGTACACGCTGCTGGTGATCGCTGGCGCCTGCATGTACGCGCCTTACGGGCCGTTCTTCGCAATCGTGCCGGAGATTCTTCCGGCCAACGTCGCCGGTGGCGCGATGGCGCTGATCAACAGCATGGGCGCGCTTGGCTCGTTCGGCGGCTCGTACCTGGTGGGTTACCTGAACAGCTCGACCGGTTCGCCCAGTTCTTCGTACCTGCTGATGAGCGGCGCGCTGCTGCTGTCGGTGGTGCTGACGATTTTCCTCAAGCCCGGCGCCAGTGATCGCGTCGTGGCCAAAGCCGTCGCCACGCGTGCCGTGCCGGCTCACTCCTGAAGAGATTTTTGCCATGAAAAAACAGGTCGTGCTGTACAAGAAACTCTCGCCCGCGCTGATGGCGCGCCTGCAAGAAAAGTTTGATGTGACGCTGATCGAAAGCCTCGACGCCGACGGCCTCATGCAACTGCGCGACGCCCTGCCCCGCGCCCACGGTTTGCTCGGCGCCAGCCTGAAACTTGATGCCGCATTGCTCGATCTGGCACCGCAACTGCAAGCGATTGCCAGTGTTTCGGTGGGCGTCGACAACTACGACATCGAGTACCTGACCCGTCGCAAGATTCTGCTGACCAACACCCCGGACGTACTGACCGAAACCACCGCTGACACCGGCTTCGCGCTGATCCTCGCCGCAGCCCGGCGTGTGGTCGAACTGGCGAACATGGTGCGCAGCGGTCAGTGGCAGCGCAACCTCGGCCCTGCGCATTTCGGCACTGATGTGCACGGCAAGACGCTGGGCATCATCGGCATGGGCCGGATTGGCGAAGCGCTGGCGCAGCGTGGTCATTTTGGGTTTGGCATGCCGGTGATTTATCACAGCCAGTCGCGTAAACCGGCAGTCGAGGCACGTTTCGATGCGCAGTACCGCAGCCTTGAAGATTTGCTCAAGCAAGCCGATTTCATCTGCCTGACCTTGCCGCTGACATCCCAGACCGAAGGATTGATAGGCGCCGAGCAATTCGCGTTGATGCGCCCGGAGAGCATTTTCATCAACATCTCGCGCGGCAAGGTTGTTGACGAGGCAGCGATGATTGACGCACTGCGCCAGCAACGGATTCGTGCGGCGGGGCTAGATGTGTTCGAGCGTGAGCCGTTGAATCAGGATTCGCCGTTGTTGCAACTGGATAATGTGGTGGCGACGCCGCATATGGGTTCGGCGACCCATGAAACGCGCGAAGCGATGGCGCGGTGTGCGGTGGAGAATCTGTTGCAGGCTTTGGGTGGGGAGAAGCCTTTGAATCTGGTGAATCCGGCGGCTTGGCAGGGCTAAAAAATTAACTGACTGTCAGTTCGCTTTCGCGAGCAAGCTCGCTCCCACAGTGGATCTTCAGTGTTCACAAAATCCTTGTGGGAGCGAGCTTGCTCGCGAAGGGGCCAAGACAGGTGCCGCAAAACTGTCAGGCACTGCGCGCCTGTAACAACTGCGCCGCACACAGTGAAATTCGCGCACAGGCATCCGCCAGCTGCACCCGATCCACCACCAGCCCGATGCGAATATGCCCCGCTGCACTGGGCCCGAACGCCTCACCGGCCAGCACCGAGACGCCATACCCTTCCAGCAATTGCTCGGCAAACGCCTGCGCGCCGAGCCCGGTCTGACGCACATCGACCATCACGAACATGCCGCCATCAGGGCGGACCGGATGCAACCCCGGGCAACCGTGCAAGCGCTCGCAGACCAGATCGCGGCGCAGGCGATACTCATCACGCATCTGCGTGACTTCCGGCAGGTCCGTTTCCAGCGCGACTTCGGCGGCTTTCTGGACGAAATCCGGCAGGCCAAAGAGCATGCTCAAAGACAGATTGACCAGGTGCCCGGCCAACGATTTCGGGCCGATCATCCAGCCGATGCGCCAACCGGTCATGGCATGGGATTTCGACAGACTGTTGATGGTTGCCGTGCGCTCGGCCATGCCCGGCAAGCTCGCCGGACTGATGTGCTGGCCTTCGTAGAGAAGTTCGCTATAGACCTCGTCGCTGATCAGCCACAAGTCATGACGCACGCACAGCGCGGCCAATTCCTGCCAGATCAGCAACGACAGGCTCGCACCGGATGGATTGTTCGGACTGTTGAGCAACATGGCGCGGGTCTTCGGCGTGATGCGCGCAGCGACATCGGCGGGATCGACGCGAAAGCCGTTTTCCGGGCGAACAGGCACCGGCACCACCGTCGCCCCACAAGCGCCGAAAACCGCTTCATAGGTGACGTACATCGGTTCGGCGACGATCACCTCGTCACCCGGATCAAGCAGGCATTGCGCCACTGAATACACAGCGCATTGCGCCCCGGGCATCACGATCACATGGTCGGCATCGACCTCCTGGCCACTGCTTCGCCGATGGCGTTCGGCAATCAACTTGCGCAACGCCAAGCGGCCACGGATTTCGGAATAATGGGTGTCGCCCGCCAGCAGACTGTCGATCGCGCCGTGGATGATCGGCAGCGGCGTATCGAAATCCGGATCGCCCACACTCAGCAGCAAAATATCGACACCCTCGGCGCGCAACGCCAACGCTCGGTCGTGTATCTGCCAGGCCGCTGCGCCCTCGCCGGCGATTCGTTGGGTCAAGGCTGAATAGCGCATGTACGTCTCCTGATTGCGCAGTGTCCAGCCTTCACCCTATCTCAAATCACAAAACGCGCCACCATGGCGTTCAAATCCACCGCCAGGCGCGACAGTTCGTGGGTCGCGGCGCTGGTCTGGTTGGCGCCAGCGGCCGATTGAGTGGCCAGGTCGCGGATGTTGACCAGGTTGCGGTCGACTTCGCGTGATACCTGCGCCTGTTCTTCCGAAGCGCTGGCGATGACCAGATTGCGTTCGTTTATCTGGTGGATCGACTGGGTGATCTGCTCCAGCGCAACGCCAGCAGCGCGGGCCATTTCCAGGGTGGATTGGGTGCGCTGGTTGCTTTGTTGCATCGACGAAACCGCTTCGCCAGTGCCGTTCTGGATGCCGGCGACCATTTTTTCAATCTCTTGCGTCGACTGCGCGGTGCGATGGGCCAGTGCCCGCACTTCGTCCGCGACCACGGCAAAACCGCGTCCGGCTTCACCGGCCCGCGCTGCTTCAATGGCGGCGTTCAGTGCGAGCAGATTGGTCTGTTCGGCGATGGCGCGGATCACGTCGAGCACTTTGCCAATGTCGCGCCCCTGCGCGGCGAGGCCTTCGATCATTTGCGAGGTGTTTTGCACGTCGTGGGTCATGGTCTGGATCGCGTCGACGGTTTTCACCACTTGATCGCGACCTTCGCGAGCGGCGTGAGTCGACTGGTTCGACGCTTCGGAGGTCGACACGGCGTTGCGCGCGACTTCCTCAACAGCGGCGGTCATCTCGTTGACGGCGGTGGCCGCTTGTTCGATTTCATTGTTCTGCTGCTGCAGGCCACGCGAGGCTTCTTCGGTCACGGCGCTGAGCTCTTCGGCAGCGGCGCCCAGTTGCGTGGCGGACCCGGCGATCTGTTCGATGGTTTTGCGCAGGTTGGTTTGCATCGCGGCGAGGGCTTCGAGCAGGCGCGCCGGTTCGTCCTTGCCATCAACTTCGATGAGTTTGCTCAAGTTGCCGCCCGCGATGGTTCGTGCAGCTTCAACGGCGCGGTTCAGTGGGGTGACGATGCTGCGCGTCAGCAGCAACGCCAGCAACACCGTGGCCAGCGCGGCAATCACCGCGACGATGACGATGCCGGTGACGGCGCTGTCGTAGTGTTCGCCCGCCTTAATGGCCGCGGCTTTCGCATCAGCGGCGTTGATCGCGATCAGCTTGTTGAGCTGCTCGCCCATCTGGTCGGTGCCGTCCTTGATGCGCGTGTTAATCAGCGTACGCATCTCGTCGAGTTTGTCCTGACGCGACAGCTCCATCATCTGGTTCTGCGCTTGCAGGTAGTTGTCCAGCGTCGTGACGAATGTCTGGTAGAGCGCGCGTTCTTCCGGGCCTGCCGGCAGCGCCGCATAGCTGGCCTGAGCATTGCGCACTTTGTCCACCAACACATTGATGCGGGTCTGCGCCTCTTGCAAACCAGTGGGTTCGCGATTGACCAGCACGCGGAACGACAGAATGCGTAGGCGCAGCACGTTTTCCGTGACCACGCTGAGTTGCGTCACGCTGGGCAATTGCGTTGAGTCCATGTCGACTGACGCCTGGCGAATGAGCGACATGCGATCGACGGCGAACACGCCGAGCACGATCACCAGCAAGGCGATGAAGGCAAAACCGAGGAAGGCACGGGGCGCGATATTCAGGTTACGCAAGGACATAGTTGGACTCTCGGAAGATAGAAACTACGAGCATCCATGCCGTGATCATCGGCCCGCGGGGGCGGACTTCAGTGCGGCGCCACTGTTTTGAGATTTGTTGTGTGCGCCTATTGGCTATATCGGCCAGGCTTGAGGAAGGATGTGGGCAAAGATGAAATATTTTTCAGGGTGTTACAGCAATGAAGCACCCTGGAAGGTCATTTTTAGAATGAACACTCCCTGTGGTTAGGGTAATGCTGATCACTTAGGATGACGCTGTAACTGTGGCGAGGGGATTTATCCCCGTTGGGCTGCGAAGCTGCCCCTGCAATCTTTCAAGTCAACCACAGGTTCAGGTTCTGCGACTGCTGCGCAGCCGATCGGGGATAAATCCCCTCGCCACAGGGGGGCATCCACCTCAGATTGTCTGCCCGGCTAGTTGCCAGACGCGGGCGATGTCGGTAGCACGCTCGCGCAGCAGTCGCGGTGCTTCGGCGCAGGCTTGTTCGAGTGTCATCGGGCCGCTGGTCACGGCAAAAGCGGCATCAATGCCGTGGTCATAGAGTTCCTGGTAACCCTCACCCAGTGTCCCGGCAATGACAATCACCGGCACCGCGTGCTGTTTGGCAATCCGCGCCACACCGAAGGGTGTTTTGCCGCGCAGCGTCTGTGCATCGAAGCGCCCTTCGCCGGTAATCACTAGATCCGCTCCCTTGACGGCTTCGGCCAGCCCTACCAGTTCGGCAACCACCTCGACCCCGGCCTGAAACTGCGCGCCAAGAAATGCCTTGGCGGCAAAACCCAATCCCCCCGCCGCGCCACTGCCCGGCTCATCACGCACGTCTTTGCCCAACGCCACGGCGCACACTTGCGCGAAGTGACCGAGGGCCTGATCCAGTTGCTGCACCTGCACTGGCGATGCCCCTTTCTGCGGTCCGAAAATCGCCGAGGCACCGTGCGGGCCGCACAACGGATTGTTCACGTCCGCCGCGATATCAAACCGCACCTGCGCCAAGCGTGGATCAAGTTCAGTCAAGTCCAGACGCGCCAATTGCGCCAACGCCAATCCGCCCGGCACCAGCGTTTGGCCTTGTGCATCGAGCAATTTCACGCCCAGCGCCTGCATCGCCCCGGCGCCGCCATCGTTTGTGGCGCTGCCGCCAATTGCCAGAATCACCCGTTGCGCACCGGCATCCAGTGCGGCGCGAATCAGTTCACCGGTGCCGAACGTGCTGCTGATGCACGCATCGCGCTGGCCCGGCGGCACCAGTTGCAAACCGCTGGCCTCGGCCATTTCGATAATTGCCGTGTGGTTGTGCGGCAACCAGCCCCACGCCGCGTCAACCGCCGCGCCCAACGGGCCACGCACACGGGTGCGGCGCAACTCGCCTTCGCACGCAGCGAGAATCGACTCGACAGTGCCTTCACCGCCGTCAGCCATCGGGCATTTGACCAGCGTGGCGTGCGGCCAGACTTGTGCCAGGCCCAGCGCAATGGCCTCGGCAACGCCTTGGGCACTCAGGCTGTCCTTGAACGAATCGGGGGCGATGACGATCTTCATGTGAATTCTCCAGTTCCAATGCCCCTCATGCTGCCAGTCGGTATGCGCATTGACGCCTGTCTGCTGCACAAGGGACGCAGGCGTTTATTGTTCATTTCTACAAAAGCCTAGGGATTGATGCTGAATGTCCCGACCCCATCGCTGGCAAGCCAGCTCCCACAGGGAGCTTTGGTGACCCCACATTTTGTGACCACCCCAAAAAACGGTGGGAGCTGGCTTGCCAGCGATGGCGTCATTGAAAACGACCATTAACTCGGATCAATCTGCGGTAACAACTGCACACCCAGATACAGCGCCAACATCCCCTCCAGCCTAAGCGGATCAACCCCGCTGATCTCGGCAATCCGCTCCATCCGATATCTCAAGCTGTTACGATGAATGCCCAACGCATCGGCACACGCCTGACTCTGGCCATCGTGATCACACCAACTGCGCAGCGTCGCCAGCAATTGGCCGTTGCCGTCCTTGGCGATCACCTTGCGCAGCGGTTTGAGCAGTTCATCGAGGGCATCGTCGTTGCGGTGGCGCCAGAGCATGACCGGCAGACGGTAGCGATTGAGGGTTAACAAGCGGGAATGGGGCAACACCTCGCGGCCATAGGCAAGCAGATCGCCGACCCGCCGATAACAGCGGCGCAACCCGGCCAACCCATCCGCCTGTCCGCCCACGGCAATGCGCAGAATTTTCCAGCCCAGGCCGTCGAGTTTCTCCAGCAAGCGCTCATGCTCGACGTTCTGACTGGCCGGCCGACACCACAACAGCGACGACTTGGCCGAACTCACGCACCAACTGTCGGGATAACGCGAGGTCAGCCAGGCACTCAGCGCTTCGACGGTCTGCCCCGGCGCGTGCTCAAGACCCAACTCGAACAGATACGGCACGCGCGTCAATTGCGGTTTGAGCCCAAGTTGCTGCGCCTCGTCGACCAGACGCGGTGAATCCCCCGCTTCGCTCAGCAGCAATGCCAGCAGATCATCGCAACGCTGGCGCCGCCATTGCTGCTCGGCCTGCTGATTGCGTTGGCCAACCAGCATTTCGGCGGTCATGCGTACCAGTTCGGCGTAAGTGCGCAGTTGCTCTGGCTCGCCGGTAATACCCAGCACACCGATCAAGCGTTGATCGAGCCACAACGGCAGGTTGATTCCCGGCTGTACGCCTTTCAGATGCATGGCGGTCGGCGCGTCGATCTCCACCACGCGACCGTTGGCCAGGACCAGTTGCGCACCTTCGTGGCGAGTATTTATGCGCTCTGGCTCACCACTGCCGAGGATCAAGCCCTGACTGTCCATGACGTTGACGTTGTACGGCAAAATGGCCATGGCCCGGTCGACGATGTCCTGAGCGAGGTCGTGATCGAGTTCGAACATGATGGGTGGAATCCTTTTAAACAGGCGCGGACAGTTGGTCACCCGCACAGGGTCTGGTGGCAAACCCTGTGCTCAGGCACAAAGACAATCCGGCCAAAGGTGGCCGAGACTCTCAGGGCGATCAACGTTACCCTTTGCATCGCAAAAAATCATAATAAAGAGAGAGCCGCTATGTCGCAGAGCGCCGCAGCTACCCAGACCATCGACGACGATAAAAACGCCGTTTATAAACGCATTACCCTTCGTTTAATCCCCTTCATCTTCATCTGCTACCTGTTCAACTACCTCGACCGGGTCAACGTTGGATTTGCCAAACTGCAGATGCTCGACGCGCTGAAATTCAGCGAAACCGTGTACGGCCTCGGTGCCGGGATTTTCTTCATTGGCTACGTGCTGTGCGGCGTGCCGAGCAATCTGGCCTTGACCAAATTCGGTCCACGGCGCTGGATTGCGGTGATGATGATCACCTGGGGCACGCTGTCGACCTGCCTGTTGTTCGTCACCACACCGACCGAGTTCTACACCCTGCGCCTGTTTACCGGTGCCGCCGAAGCCGGGTTCTTCCCGGGCGTCGTGCTGTATCTCTCGCAGTGGTTCCCGACCTTCCGCCGTGGCCGGATCATGGCGCTGTTCATGTCGGCAATCCCGGTGTCCGGTTTGCTCGGCAGCCCGTTCTCGGGCTGGATTCTCAATCACTTCGCTGCGGGCCAGGGCGGTTTGGCCGGCTGGCAGTGGATGTTTTTGCTGCAAGGCATTCCGACCGTGGTGCTGGGCCTGCTGGCCTACTTCCTGCTGAGCGACAGTTTTGCCAACGCCAAATGGCTGACCGCGCATGAGCGTGCAGTACTGGAAGCGGATCAAGCCGAGGACCTGGCGAACAAACCGAAAACCACCACCGATTCGCTGTTGGCAGTATTCAAAAACCCGGCGATCTGGGCGTTCGGCCTGATCTACTTCTGTATTCAGAGCGGCGTGTACGCGATCAATTTCTGGCTGCCGTCGATCATCAAGAACCTCGGTTTCAGCGATAACCTGGTGATTGGCTGGTTGAGCGCCATTCCGTACCTGCTGGCGGCGGTGTTCATGCTGGTGGTCGGGCGCTCCGCCGACCTGCGCAAAGAACGGCGCTGGCATCTGGTGGTGCCGATGCTGATGGGTGCGATCGGCCTGGTGATCGCGGTGAATTTCGCCGGCAACCCGGCCATCGCGATCCTCGGTCTGACCATCGCGACCATGGGTGCGTTGACTGGCCTGCCGATGTTCTGGCCAGTGCCGACGGCCATGTTGAGTGCGGGCGCTGCTGCCGGTGGATTGGCGCTGATCAACTCGATGGGGCAGATGGCCGGATTCCTCAGCCCCTACCTGGTCGGTTGGGTCAAGGACAGCACCGGCTCGACGGATGCGGCGTTGTATCTGCTGGCAGGTGTGATTGTTGGCGGGAGTCTGCTGGCGTTGCGCATGACGCGGACGTTGCGGGCCTGATTCAAGCAGTATCAAAAGATCGCAGGCTGCGGTAGCTTCTGCACGGGATTGATTTACCCCGGGCAGGAGCTTTCGCAGCTGCGATTTTTCGCTTAAGTCCCAATAGCGCAAACAGAATAAATAGGGGATTGCAGATACCGTTGATCGTAGTTAAAAACGCTTATAGGGCGGGACAACAATCGCCGCCGACTTGGGGAGACCAACTCAGATAGGAATTACACACCAAGCTGGAAGTTGAAGAGTTGCATGATTAGTGGAATTGAACGAATGGTTAGGATACACATATGACCCCCAACTTCCGTATGTCGCAGAACACCATACGTTATTGTCACGCGCAGGAGGAAAGTACACTCGAATGAAATCGTTTCGAATGCCTCGGTCGTGAATATGGCGCCCTCCAATAGATGTCCTCCATACATCGGCTTTACGAAAAGTTATCGGAGTATCGCTGATCTCCAACCGATAAACATTCGTGACCGCAACCAGGTAGGAGAGCGTCGTCCCTTCCTGATCGGTGACATAAATGCTCGCCACGCCTTGCTTCAGCCCTACGACCTTCCCGGCGGCAGTCACAGGCGCAGTCAGCGGATCGGAAGACGCAAAGTCATACGGCGGAACCCCACCAATGGGTGTTCTTATACCGGTATTGCCAACCGAGTCTTCCCCGGTTTTCGGCCATTGGGGAATCTTCACCGAGAACCCGTTCAGCTTCATCTGCGTGCGTTCGATACTGAAAGCCAGACGCTCAAGCAACCAACGTTCGGATACAAATTGGTTGCCGGTTTTTTCCTTGACTGTAAAACGACGCAGCCCTACTGCAATCGTGATCAAAGAGCTCTGCCACTTATAGTTCGAACCGGTTTGAACTTCCTCAACGAATGTTGTGCCCTCATAAATCTGCAACACGGTGCCCGCTAACGCAGTACCCGCCAACATGACTTTGTTGTCAGAGACCGTCCCGCCGTTTTCCATTTCTACGCCGAACGAGTTTTTCACCGAAATGATTACGGGTTTGACAACCACCCGCGCCCGCGCATTTTTTGATCGCGCAGTGACTACGCCTGATCGCACCTGTTCGTAAGTCACCCTGACTGTACTGTCGGCAATCACCTTTGCGTTAGGTATAAGTGGTCGATGCACAAACGGGATTCGCCCGACAGTAGTTTCAGAGACATGTTCGGCTACCACTCCAGTACTCGCTGTTGCGATGTACTTCACGCGGATGGTGTCGTGAAGTGCCCACAAAGGGGCAAATACATGCACTTGAATGGTCAGGTCCTTGCCGCCGAGTTTATTCAGGTCGATGGTATCCGGAGCATCAAAGGGATCATCCGCGTCTTCGGCAATGTCGGGAGGTCCCATCCGGCTGCTGCTGAGGTCTACATCCACTTGAATAGCCGCCGACCATGGCGAGTTCAGATCGGCGCCGTTACCAATCTGGTCGTTGACGGTGTAGGAAAAGGAAAACTGCGGATGATCACCGGCGCGTTCGAGTGTCTCTTTATCGAGCAGCAAGCCAATCCTGGTCGGCACGCTGGTGGGGATAGAGGGAGCTTCATCCGGATGAACTTCCCGGTAAACATCATGACCGTTGCAATTGAGTAGAATTTTGTCGTACGCCCGGCAATACGGGTATGAGAAATAAACCTGCACTCCCTGTGCCGCGTGATCGGCATCGATACCATCCTCGATTACATCCCGAGGCAAGATGAGTTCCAGTTCGGAATGCCCTTCATCGTCCTTGATCTGATCTTCAATGCCAGGACGTATCGCGTTGTAGAGGATCGTCAATGGTAATTGCGACGTTTCTTCGACACCGGTAGTGCGCTTGACCGTGTAGGTCAGCTCGTTGATATAACCCGGCTCGGATCTCAACTTGTTTTTGGGGATGTACAGCGTTATCGGATCATCCTTGGAATGAGTCTGCCCGCTGGCAACCCTCTGCTCGCCGTTTAAATTGAGTGACACCGTGTCCAGCGGCTCCTGGCCCAGATAGGGGTTGATAATCACCTTCGCCCCGTTGGGTCTCAGCTCATAAAATGCTATCGCGATACCACAGTCGGCACCGACCACGGACGTATTGCTGTCGGGGAGCAGCGGCGCATAAAGGTTAAGTCCGGTTTCATCCGCTGGCATTGGATCAAATGGTTCAGTTGACATGAAAACGCTCCTGATTTCACACACTGACGTTGACCTTTTTGGTCGATGTCATCGGGCTCGATCAGGCCTGACTCAACGCACATCTGCCTACTGTCAGATCTGACAGTAGCGACGAACGGTTATGTGCTGGCTTAGATAGTTATGCGGTTGCCGACATTGGTGATTCTGGTATTTGATTAGAGCTTTCCCACCGACAAAAGGATTTCGGCATGAGCTATCGCACACTGGGTCACTCGGGGTTGCAGGTCTCCACCCTCACCCTCGGCACGATGATGTTCGGCGAGCAGACCAGCACCGAGGAATCGCTGCGTATCATCGACAAGGCGTGGGATCAGGGCATCAATTTCATCGACACCGCCGACGTGTATACCAACGGCCGCTCCGAAGAGATCGTCGGTGAAGCGATTGCCGGTAATCGCCATGAATGGGTGCTGGCGACCAAGGTCGGTTTCGGCCCGGTGGACGGTGTGCCGAACCGCAGCGGTTTAAACCGCAAACACATCTTCAACGCGATTGATGCCAGCCTGACCCGGCTCGGCACCGATTACCTCGACATCTATTACCTGCACCGCGAAGACCACAACACGCCGCTCGAGGTCTCGGTAGCGGCGATTGGCGATCTGATTCGCCAGGGAAAGATTCGTTACTGGGGTTTGTCGAACTATCGCGGCTGGCGGATTGCCGAGGTGATTCGCATCGCCGATAAACTCGGCGTTGATCGGCCAGTGATCAGTCAACCGCTGTACAACATCGTCAATCGTCAGGCCGAGACGGAGCAAATTACCGCGGCGCAGACCTATGGCCTGGGCGTGGTGCCTTACAGTCCGCTGGCCCGTGGCGTGCTCAGCGGCAAGTACGCCCCGGATGTAACACCCGACGCTAACAGCCGCGCCGGGCGTCAGGACAAGCGCATTCTGGAAACCGAATGGCGGGTCGAGTCGTTGCGCATTGCCCAGCAAATTCATCAATACACCGAGGGGCGCGGGGTTGGCATGGTCGAGTTCGCGATTGCCTGGGTGCTGAACAACAGTGCGGTAACGTCGGCGATTGTCGGGCCGCGCACCGAAGCGCAGTGGGACGCGTATACCAAGGCGCAGGCAGTCAGAATCACGGCTGAAGATGAAGCGTTTATCGATTCGCTGGTGGTGCCTGGGCATGCATCGACACCAGGGTTCAACGATGTCAGTCATTTTGTGTCGGGCCGTAAACCCCATTCCGTTTGATGTTTTTCCGCCATCGTGGCGCTCTTACAACACGAAAGCGCCACGGTGGCGGACACTACACCAGTCATTTCAATACAAGACCTCAACTGAACCCAAGCGATTGAAAAAACCTCTGTAACATTTCTGATACCCTGCGCATTCGGCTTTTTTCCAATGAATTGAGCGCGATCAAAACAACAATCCAGATCGTTCGAGACTGTTTCAGGATAAGTAAATGCTCAATCGCCCTCTTGAGTTTGCATGGAAGCCTTTGCGCGCGATATGGCATAAAGCACTCGGCGCCAATGATAAAACCGCAGAAGACCCCTCACCCTCGGCGCAGGCCTCTGCTACCCCGCATCGCAAACCCGCTATTGAATACCGTGCCGATATTGACGGGCTGCGGGCGATTGCCGTTCTGCTGGTGTTGATTTTTCACGGCGGTTTAACGTTGTTTCCGTCGGGCTATATAGGCGTGGATATCTTCTTCGTGATCTCGGGGTATCTGACCACCGCGATCATCATGAAGTCGCTGGACAACGGGACGTTCAGCTTCTCGGGGTTCTACACGCGTCGTATCTGGCGACTGCAACCCGCGATCATTGCGTTGCTGATCGCCACACTGATCATCACAACGTTGCTTTACTTGCCCGATGACTATGTCGATTTTCTGAAAAGCGGCAAGTACACCTCGTTACTCCTCTCGAACCAGTATTTTTCCAACGCGACAACCGGGTATGCCACACCCGATGCGGCGACCTTGCCGCTGCTGCACACCTGGTCGCTTGCCATCGAGTGGCAGTGGTATCTGGTCCTGCCGTTGGGCATTTGGCTGCTCAACCGCTATGTGGCGAAAAAAGCTTTCAAGGCGACTGTTCTCGGTTTAACCGTGGCGGCAATGGCGCTGGCCTTGTACTGGTCTCACACACTGCCGGATAAAAACTACTACCTCTTTACCGCTCGAATTTTCGAACTGATGATCGGCTCCTGTGCCGTGATTTTCAGCACGGAAAAATTCAGGCTTAATCGCTTGAGTGCTTCGCTGGTCTGTGCGCTTGCGCTGGCGACGATTTTGTACTGCGCGACGCGCGAAGATATCCTCGCGGGGTTTCCGGGCTACCACGCCATAGCGGTTTGTCTCGCGACCGCAGCATTGCTTTTTCAGGGCATTGGCGATGCCAGCGTTACTTCCAGAATCCTGTCATTCAAACCGCTGGTATTTATCGGCACCCTCTCCTATTCCTTGTACTTGTGGCACTGGCCGATTCTGGCGTTCGTGACCTATATCGGCATCACGCTTACGCCGATGGTGACGGTCATCTACTTCGCCGCCACGTTTGTGATTGCCTGGCTCTCGTTCGTGCTCATCGAAAACAAATTTCGCAAGCCAAGGGCTGGCTTTGCCAAAACCCTGATATTGCTGATGCTGGTGCCCGCCATCGGACTTTCGTTGTTGCACACTGCCGGCAAGAAGCACGATGGATGGCCCGAGCGTTTTGGCGAGGATTCGAGTCAGGTCTTCAGTGGTCTAAAAGACTATGTGCCAGCCCACCGGGAAAAATGCCTGGGTACCAGCGACGGAACCGACCTTGGCTGCATCATGGGTGCCGCACAGGCAGCCCCGCAGGTATTTCTACTGGGTGATTCGTTTTCGAACCATTACTGGGGATTTGTTGAAACACTGGCCAAAGACGCCAACCTGTCGGCACTTGCACAGGGTTACCCGGCCTGCCTGGCACTGCCCAAGGTCTACCTTTACGACGCGAAAAAATACAAGGGTGGGCTGTATCAAAAGTGCCACACCGCCGCTCGGCAATATTACGACCTGATCAGCAGAAGCCATTTTCAGTACGTGATCGTTGGCCAATTCTGGGAGGCCTACCTGAACGCTGACATCGTCACGAAACCGGATGACCCTCGCAGCCTCGAACTTTCTCAACAACGCCTGGGCGTAGCGATCCGCGAAGCCTTGGATATCATCGTCAAGTCAGGCGCCACGCCCATCTTCCTGATGAACACGCTGCCAATGCCGGCGGGTATCAACGAATGCCTGTTAAAACGAGTCAAGTTGCGGGGCTGGATGGGAAGCACCGAGCAAAGCAGTCTGTGCGCCACCTCGCCATGGTCGGGTGGCGAAGACCCAGTATTGGCGAAACTGTTCAGCGAACTGCAGGATGAGTACCCGAGTTTGATTGTTATTGATCCGAAAGGTGTTCAATGCCAAGACGGCACTTGTGCGACGGTCATCGACGGTTTTCCGGTCTATCGTGACATTGGCCACGTGACCGACTATGCCTCTTACAAGCTTGGCCAAATGTACCTCAAGCGCTTCAGTAACCCGTTGAAGGCTCCTCAGTGATCTCAGACTAGTCGCGTTGTAAATAATGAGCATCTGATCAATATTCAGCACAAAAACCACGTATCCTTCGCGCCCCGTTTGATCACCCACCCGCGAGGACAGTTTGTCTAAAGGTATCGCTTTATCGGTTTCAGCCTCGGTGCTGTTTGCCGTCATGTATTACTTCACTTCGCTGCTCACCCCGTTGAGCGGCGTGGAAATTTTCGGCTGGCGGATGCTCCTGACTGTGCCGTGCATGACTGTGTTCATGCTGGTCTCCGGCGAATGGCGGCGGGTGCTGGAGTTGATTCGCCTGATGGCGGGCAAGCCAAGACTGATTGGCGGGCTGATCGTCTCGGCAGCGTTGCTCGGCGTGCAGTTGTGGCTGTTCATGTGGGCGCCGCTCAACGGATATAGCCTCGACGTGTCGCTGGGCTACTTCTTGCTGCCGCTGTCCATGGTGTTGACCGGGCGGATTGCCTATGGCGAGAGCCTTTCGTACCTGCAAAAGGTCGCGGTGTTTTTCGCGAGTTTAGGCGTGTTAAACGAGTTGTATCAGGTCGGCGGGTTTTCCTGGGCGACGCTGGTGGTCGTCGTCGGCTATCCGCTGTACTTCGTGCTGCGCAAATACCTGAAAACCGACCACCTCGGCGGGCTGTGGGTCGACATGACGTTGATGCTGCCGGTCGCGTACTGGTTCGTGCAGAGTGGTGAGCAAGGCCTGGACGTGTTCAATCAGTATCCGGGCTTGATGTGGCTGATCCCGCTGCTCGGCCTGATCAGTGCTTCGGCGCTGGTGGTGTACATCATTGCCAGTCGGTTGTTGCCGTTCAGTCTGTTTGGGTTGTTGAGTTATGTTGAGCCGGTGTTACTGCTCGGTGTGGCGCTGATCCTGGGTGAAAGCATCAAGTCAGGTGAATGGCTGACCTACATTCCGATCTGGCTGGCGGTTGTGGTGCTGGTGTTTGAGGGGTTTAAACATCTTATGCGCCAGCGCAAACCTTAAGTCCGATACAAAACAAATGTGGGAGCGAGCTTGCTCGCGAAAGCGTCAGGTCAGTCGACATAGATGTTGAATGAAGGAGCGCATTCGCGAGCAAGCTCGCTCCCACAGGGTTTTGTGTGATGCAAAAAATCCCGGGCTGCAGCGATGCAGACCGGGATTTTTCATTTCAGCAGCAAGTTACTCAGTCGCAAGTACACCGCGGCGAACCTGGTCACGCTCGATCGATTCGAACAGTGCCTTGAAGTTGCCCTCGCCGAAACCATCATCGCCTTTACGCTGGATGAATTCGAAGAACACCGGGCCCATCAGGGTTTCCGAGAAGATCTGC
The DNA here is from genome assembly GCF_044760045.1 of Pseudomonas sp. NPDC098747. Classification (NCBI taxonomy): domain Bacteria; kingdom Pseudomonadati; phylum Pseudomonadota; class Gammaproteobacteria; order Pseudomonadales; family Pseudomonadaceae; genus Pseudomonas; species Pseudomonas sp. NPDC098747. Next base: position 220,932 of record NZ_JBIWAL010000004.1, read on the forward strand.
AGCAACAGACGCTTGTCGCCATCCTCCGAAGAGCCATCGAGCAGAATGCCGCGCGATTGCAGTTGATCAACCGGCTCGCCATGGTTCGGCAGGCGGCCTTCGAGCATTTCGTAATAGGTTTCCGGCGGCGCGGTCATGAAGCGCATGCCGATTTTTTTCAGGTGATCCCAGGTCTTGATCAAATCGTCGGAGAGGAACGCGACGTGCTGGATGCCCTCGCCATTGAACTGCATCAGGAACTCTTCGATCTGCCCGGCGCCCTTGGACGACTCTTCGTTGAGCGGAATGCGGATCATGCCGTCCGGCGCGGTCATCGCTTTCGAGGTCAGGCCGGTGTATTCGCCCTTGATGTCGAAGTAGCGGATCTCGCGGAAGTTGAACAGCTTCTCGTAGAAGTTCGCCCAGTAAGCCATGCGACCGCGATACACGTTGTGCGTCAGGTGGTCGATGATCTTCAGGCCGGCGCCGACCGGATTGCGATCAACACCTTCGATAAACACGAAGTCGATGTCGTAGATCGAGCTGCCTTCGCCGAAACGGTCGATCAGGTACAGCGGCGCGCCGCCAATGCCTTTGATCGCCGGCAGGTTCAACTCCATGGGCCCGGTTTCGATGTGGATCGGCTGGGCACCGATTTCCAGCGCGCGTTTGTAGGCCTGCTGCGAATCCTTGACGCGGAACGCCATGCCACACACCGACGGGCCGTGCTCGGCCGCGAAGTAGGAAGCCACGCTGTTCGGTTCGTTGTTGAGGATCAGGTTGATCGCGCCCTGACGATACAGGTGCACGTTCTTGGAACGGTGGGTGGCGACTTTAGTGAAGCCCATGATCTCGAAGATCGGCTCCAGAGTGCCAGGGACCGGCGATGCGAGCTCGATGAACTCAAAGCCCATCAGGCCCATTGGGTTTTCGTATAAATCTGCCATGGTGACGCCTCATCATTTCTTATCAATTAACCAGGGTTATTTGTCAGTAATGAGGTGGGTGGGTGGCGCACAGGAGATGCCGCGCACGCTGCGGGCGAGGAAGTCACCGTAGATCAGTTGGAACCCGAATATCTTCATTGTCGACCCAAGGCTCTTGCGGGCGAGGCTTCTGCTGCCAGAAGACGATTATTATTGTATGCGTAACCCGATTCTACACAGCGTAAATAGGGTTGTCTGCCCTCTCTATAAAATCCGCTTTTCTGGCGCCGGTGCAAGGGGTTTGTTGCACAGGTAAATGCCCGCCAGGATCAGTACCCCACCAAGGCCCATGGCCAGCGTCAGTTGTTCGCCGAGCAACAAAGCGCCGAGAATCACTGCAGTCAATGGATTCAGGGCGATGAACACGCCGGAGCGGGTTGCACCGATTTTGCGGATGCCATCGTAATAACCGATATAGGCCAGTGCCGAGCCGAGGACGCCGAGGTAAATCAGGCTCAGCCATTGCGGAGTGCCGAGTCCAATCATCGCCGTCCAACTCAATTCGCCACGCACCGCAGCCAATGTCCAGAGCATCGCCGTACCGATCAGGATCGAGTACGTCACGGTCTGCACCGGGCCGAGCGTCTGGTTGAGGCGGCGGGAAAACAGCGAGTAAACGCCCCAACCGAGCACGCATCCCAGAATCAGCAAATCGCCGATCCACGCGTCCGGCGTGGCTGCCAGCAACTGTGGATCACGACTGACGATGACCAGCCCCGCGCCGGCAATGCAGACCGCGATGCCAGCGACTTTCAAGCGCCCGAGGCGCTCCTTGAACAGCAACCAGGAAGCGAGGCCGATCACTGCGGGATTCAACGCAACAATCAACGAGGCGCGCGAAGCGTTGATGTACTGCAGGCCATAAAAGAAGCACAGGTTGTAGAAGAAGATGCCGAAGAACCCCAGCACTGCCAGTTGCAGCCACTCCCGCTTCAACGGTCGCGCCAACGGAATCCGCGCCAGCCATAAAAAACCCAGTAACGCGGCACTGGCCAGCAGAAATCGCAGGCTGGCGGCGAACATCGGACTGAGGCTGCCGGCCAGAAAGCGCCCGGCGACAAATGTTCCGCCCCATATCATGGTGACTGCCGCCAGCGTCAGATAAACCGGCATCGCGGACGGGTTCGTGTGAGTTTGTTCAACGTTTTGCATGACACTCCAAACGGAAGAAAGAAAGGATGGCGTATCATTCCCCTCATTCCTGATCATCGTAAAATGAGTAAACATTCATGACCCTCACGCAATTGGAGATTTTCTCCCTGGTGGCCGAACTGCGCGGGTTCACCCTGGCGGCCCATCGTTTGGGGATTTCGCAGTCGGCGGTGTCTCACGCGATGAAGTCGCTGGAGCAGGAACTCGGCGTCGAATTGCTGCGCCGGCATCAGTCGCAAGTGGAACTCAGTGATATCGGCGAGCAACTGTTGCTGCGCGCCCGCGCTATGCTCGGTCTGGCCAATACGATGCGCCAGGAAGCCGCTGATGCCCGCGGCATGAAACGCGGCACGCTGCGCATCGGTTCATTCGGCCCGACCTCATCGATCAAGTTGTTGCCGAATATTCTGCGACACTATCGCCAAGTCCATCCGGGCATCGAAATACATGTCGATGAGGGACCGGATCGGCAAGTCATCCAGTGGCTGGAAGAGCGACGGATCGACATCGGTTTTGTGGTGCTACCCGAAGAACGTTTCGACACCTTCCCGTTGATCGAAGATCAAATGGTCGCCCTGCTCCCCGCCTCGCATCCTTTGGCAACGCGAACCGAACTGAGCCTGAAAGCGCTTTGTGCTGATCCGTTTATTTTGACCGAGGCCGGGTCTTCAGAGCTGGTGTCGCGGCTGTTCAACGCTGCACGCCTGCAACCGAACATTCGTTACCGTTGCTCGCAATTGCTCAGTACGCTCGAGACGGTCAGCCGGGGCGATGCGATCACGGTGATAGCCGAGGCCTCGCTGCCGGACTCGCCACATCCCGGTTACGTAAAAATACCGTTGTCGCCACCCGTTAAACGCCACGTCGGTCTCGCCGTCCTCGACCAGCGTCAGGCATCACCGGCAGCACTGGCCTTTATCGCATTGGCCGCACGCCTGAACCTGCAATGAGCGGCGCAAGTCTCATCTGCCATCTATCATGCCCACTGGCTGAAGTGTTTTTTAGCGGTGCGCCGGAGCCCGGCCTACATTCGGGAGCCTCACTTTTTCGCGACAGGATGCGCCCATGCCGTTGACCAACAGACCTCGCCACAAACGTAGCGTGCGCATCGCCATCACCCTGCTCAGCGCCCTGCTCCCGGTGTTGCTGGGCAGCGTGATTCTGTACATGCAGGCTGAACGTACCCTAGCGCAAAGTTCACAGAAGACTGCCGAAGATGCGTTGCGCCAGTTCGAGTTGATGCTCGACAGCACTGCTCAGGCGGCCCGGGATCTGCTGCCGCTGGCCGGGCAACCGTGTGAAAACGTCAAACTGGCCCTGCGCGAACAGGTAACCCGCCGCCCTTTTGTGCGCTCGACCAATCTGGTGTGGGACAATAATCTCTATTGCAGTTCGTTGTTCGGCGACTTCAAGGAAGCCGTCAACGCCGGCGATTATGTTCAGGGCAGGTTATGGTTGATGAACGGTAATCCGGTCACGCCGAACACTGCGCTGCTGGTGTATCGACTCAGCGAAGGTCACGGTGGTGCCCTGACGACACTGGATGGCTATCACCTAAGCAACATGCTGCGGCTGATCGGCCGGCACACGCTGCTGTTATTGCAGGTGGGTGATCACTGGCTGTCAGCCAATGGCCAGGTCCAGGAAGGCGATCTGCCCGCACTGCCGGTGGCGCAAACCATGCTGGACTCTTCGCGTTATGCGTTCAGCGTGTCGGCTGGTTTTCCAGAGGGTGAAACCTGGCGCTACATGGCCGACGAGTACCCACCGCTGTTTAGTCTGCTGATGTTTTTTGGTGTGGTTTCGGGCGCCATCGGCCATATCGTTCAGAAGCGCTCCACTTCACCTAGCCACGAAATGCTTCGTGCTCTTGAAGCCGGCGAGTTCATTCCGTACTTCCAGCCCGTGGTGCACGGCGACAGCAAGAAGTGGTCGGGCGCCGAAGTATTGATGCGCTGGAATCACCCCAAGGAAGGCCTGGTGCGCCCAGACCTGTTCATCCCGTTCGCCGAGCACTCCGGGCTGATCGTGCCAATGACCCGCGCCCTGATGCGGCAAACAGCGGCGCTGCTCGGGCCCCAGTCATCGACCTTTGCCGCACCGTTTCACATCGGTATCAACATCACCGCGAGTCATTGCCGGGATCTGTTACTGGTCCAAGATTGCCGAGAGTTTCTCACAGCCTTCGCGCCCGACAGCGTTAGCCTGGTGCTGGAGTTGACCGAGCGCGAGCTGATCGAGCCCACCGAGATCACGCGGCAGCTGTTCGAGCAACTGCATGGACTGGGCGTGATGATCGCCATCGACGACTTTGGCACCGGGCATTCAAGCCTCGGTTACTTGCGCAAATTCAATGTGGATTTCCTCAAGATCGACCAGAGTTTTGTGGCAATGATCGGCGTTGACGCGCTTTCGCGGCACATTCTGGACACCATCATCGAACTCTCGGCCAAGCTTGATCTGGGCATTGTTGCCGAAGGTGTCGAAACACAGGCACAAGCCGATTATCTGACCGCGCATAACGTTAACTTCCTGCAGGGCTATCTGTACGGCAAACCCATGCCGGCGGCAGACTTCATTAGTGCATTAAGTCACCATTAACTAAATGGACTTAATCGACACGCGCCGACAAGCCGCACCAAATTGATACAAAAGACCACTGCTGTTACATGAGGACAACATGAGGATTTACTCCTGACGCATTAACAACTACAATTTTTCTTGCCTGTGCAAAGATTGGCAGGCGAGCCACTTATCACCGAGTCGCTACAAGGCTCCAGTTTTAAGCTTTGTTTGCGGTTGGTATCAGCCAAATACACTATTGGAGTAAAGATATTGTCCAGACTCGCTGAATTTCGTGCAGCTGAAAAGGCCCTTCAGGAACAGCTCAAGCAGTTGGAATCGCTGAAGAACGATGCCGGGCTCAAGAAAGAAATCGAATTCGAAGAAAAGCTCCAGGGGCTGATGAAAAACTACGGCAAGGGCCTGAAAGACATCATCGCCATTCTCGATCCGAATCCGACCAAATCCGCGCTGCAAAGCTCTGCAGCACCAAAAACCCGGCGCGCTCGCGTGGTCAAGGTCTATCACAATCCGCACACCGGCGAACTGATCGAGACCAAGGGCGGCAACCACCGTGGCCTCAAAGCCTGGAAGGAAAAGTACGGTGCAGGCACCGTTGATTCCTGGTTGCGCGGTTAATCCCGCACCCACCAAAGCCCTGCTTGATGCAGGGCTTTTTTATTGACAATATTTAACAAATGAAATGAATTTCATCGAGCAAGTTGCGACTTTTGTGTAACGTTATTGAGCCAAAAACCTAAACATTCTGCCGCATCATGTTGCGATGCGCGGCCAACGTTAAACTTTGTGCTTAATCCATTTGGGCATCTAACCCGGCGCGAAGAATACAGACGCTTAAAGTTTCAGGCTGTTTCTCACTGCGACTATATCTTCTGCGCTTGTCTTATAAACCTCGGCCTGACCGGCGTAGGAAAGAACATAAGCCTTATCCGCCGCGACCGCCGCCACCAGCGTTTGCGATAAGACATGCCGACCGTTTTCGGTCACCGTGCAAGTCGTCTCCAGCGCGGACAAAGAACCGAGCGTCGCCGTATGCACCTTGTTGCAAACACTTTGATAACCACCCTGGAAAAAGTCCTTTTGAATCGACTTGCGCATTTCCAGCAACACGCCCTGTAAATTGACCTGATGACCCGCTTCAACCTGCGTCATGGTCAATTCCATCACCATCACCTGATTGCCATCGGCATCATTCTTCACCGCCCGCTGGCGAGAAACCTGCGGCGCCGTATCGGCCAGCGCCTCGACCTCCCAGCCTGCGGGCCAAGTGATGTTTGGCTCTTCGGCAAATGCAGTAGTGGTGGCCAGAAACAAGCCAAAGAAAACTAACGGGGTTTTAAACAGTCGGATCATTGCCGGACGCACTCGAAGATTGAACCGCAAAGTCTGAGCCCCGCCCGCGCGCACGGCAAGCCTGCCCTTTCATTTGGCGATGCCGGCAGGCATGCGTATCATTGCGCCCATCACTCGCCCATAGTTATTGGAGGGCCCATGAGCCTGCACGAACTGAACACTTTCCCCGGCGTCACTGCCACGCCAGACAGCGCAACCCGCAATTTCGTTTTCAACCACACCATGCTGCGCGTAAAGGACATCACCAAGTCGCTGGATTTCTACACCCGCGTTCTGGGTTTCTCGCTGGTTGAGAAGCGTGACTTCCCGGAAGCGGAATTCAGCCTGTATTTCCTGGCACTGGTCGACAAGGCGCAGATCCCGGCCGACGCAGCTGCTCGCACCGAGTGGATGAAGTCGATCCCGGGCATTCTGGAACTGACCCACAACCACGGCACCGAAAACGATGCCGACTTCGCCTATCACAATGGCAATACTGATCCGCGTGGTTTCGGCCACATCTGCATTTCAGTGCCGGATATCGTCGCGGCGTGTGAGCGCTTTGAAGAATTGGGCTGCGACTTCCAGAAGCGCCTCACCGATGGCCGCATGAAAAGCCTGGCGTTCATCAAGGATCCGGATGGTTACTGGGTCGAGATCATTCAGCCTGCGCCAATGTGAAAAGCGAAAAGCCCCTCACCCTAACCCTCTCCCAGAGGGAGAGGGAACTGACCGAGTTGTTTTTCATCGTTACGCCGACCTGAGATACCGAGTTGAACTCAGATTTTGAAGAGCATACAAATCGGCTCCCTCTCCCCACCCGAGAGAGAGCGAACTGACCGAGTTGTTTTTCATCGTTACGCCGACCTGAGATACCGAGTTGAACTCAGATTTTGAAGAGCATACAAATCGGCTCCCTCTCCCTCGGGAGAGGGCTGGGGTGAGGGGCTGCATTTCACGCACAATAAAAAACCCCATGATTACTCATGGGGTTTTTGTGTTTTCAGACTTGGCGTTTACGCCGGAGCCGAAGTCCGGATCAAGTGATCGAAAGCGCTCAGCGAAGCTTTGGCGCCCTCACCCACTGCAATCACGATCTGCTTGTACGGCACAGTGGTCACGTCACCGGCAGCAAAGATGCCAGGGATCGACGTCTCGCCACGGTTATCGACAATAATCTCGCCACGCGGTGACAGCTCGATGGTGCCCTTGAGCCAGTCGGTGTTGGGCAGCAGGCCGATCTGCACAAAGATCCCTTCCAGCTCGACAGTACGCAGTTCGTCAGTATTGCGATCCTTGTAGCGCAGGCCGTTGACCTTCTGCCCGTCGCCGGTGACTTCAGTGGTTTGCGCACTGGTGATCACGGTGACGTTCGACAGGCTGTGCAGCTTGCGCTGCAACACCGCGTCGGCTCGCAACTGTACATCGAACTCCAACAGCGTCACGTGGGCCACGATACCCGCCAGGTCGATGGCCGCTTCGACGCCAGAGTTACCGCCGCCGATCACCGCGACACGCTTGCCTTTGAATAACGGGCCATCGCAGTGCGGGCAATACGCGACGCCTTTGTTGCGATAGTCCTGCTCACCCGGCACGTTCATTTCACGCCACCGCGCACCGGTTGCCAGGATCACGCTCCTGGCTTTGAGGGTCGCGCCGCTGGCGAAACGAACTTCATGCAGCTCACCGTTTTTGCCCGGAATCAGCTTGTCGGCACGTTGCAGGTTCATGATGTCGACGTCGTACTGCTTGACGTGTTCTTCCAGCGCCGTGGCCAGTTTAGGGCCTTCGGTTTCCTGCACGGAAATGAAGTTCTCGATGGCCATGGTGTCCAGCACCTGACCGCCGAAACGCTCAGCCGCAACACCTGTGCGGATGCCTTTGCGCGCCGCATAAATTGCCGCCGAAGCACCGGCCGGGCCACCGCCGACCACCAGCACGTCAAAGGCTTCTTTGGCGCTGATTTTTTCGGCCTGACGCTCGATGGCGCCAGTGTCGAGTTTGGCGAGGATTTCTTCCAGACCCATGCGGCCCTGGCCGAAGTTTTCGCCATTCAAGTAGATACTCGGCACGGCCATGATCTTGCGATCGTTGACTTCGTCCTGGAACAACGCGCCGTCGATGGCGACATGGCGGATGTTCGGGTTAAGCACGGCCATCAGGTTAAGCGCCTGCACGACGTCCGGGCAGTTCTGGCAGGACAGCGAGAAGTAAGTCTCAAAACTGAACTCGCCTTTGAGCGAGCGGATCTGCTCGATCACCTCGACACTGGCTTTCGAAGGGTGGCCACCGACTTGCAGCAGGGCCAGCACCAGCGAGGTGAATTCGTGGCCCATCGGGATACCGGCGAAGCGCAGACTGATGTCGGCGCCCGGGCGGTTGATCGAGAACGATGGCTTGCGGGCATCATCACCGCTGTCGATCAGAGTAATTTGGCTCGAAAGACTGGCAACGTCTTTCAGCAGGTCGAGCATTTCACGGGATTTCGCACCGTCGTCGAGGGAAGCAACGATCTCGATCGGCTGGGTGACCCGTTCCAGGTACGATTTCAACTGGGCTTTAAGATTGGCGTCCAACATACGGGCGATTTCCTTGGGTTTGTTTCAGACATAAAAAAACGCCCGAGCGAATCTCGCCCGGGCGTTTTATTGGGCGGTGCAGCTTACTTAAGTAGGTGCGGAGTCCCGCCCTGAGTTGCGTGTCACTGACTTAGATCTTGCCGACCAGGTCCAGGGACGGAGCCAGAGTGGCCTCGCCTTCTTTCCACTTGGCTGGGCAAACTTCGCCTGGGTGAGCAGCAACGTACTGAGCAGCCTTGATCTTGCGCAGCAACTCGGAAGCGTCACGGCCAACGCCGCCATCGTTCAGTTCAACGATTTTGATCTGGCCTTCAG
>NZ_JBIWAL010000004.1:229867-233988 GCF_044760045.1 Pseudomonas sp. NPDC098747
CGAAGTTGCGGGAGATGACCTGAGTCGGGTCGCCGATCATGGTGTACTGGATTTTGCCGATGGCTGGCGAAGTGTTGTGCCAGGCAGCGTGAGCAAAGTGGGTATCGGTGGAAACGCTGTAGATCTCTACACCGAGTTTCTTGAATTCAGCGTAGTTGTCAGCCAGGTCTTCCAACTCGGTTGGGCAAACGAAGGTGAAGTCGGCTGGGTAGAAGAACACTACCGACCACTTGCCTTTCAGGTCAGCGTCCGAGACTTGAACGAAGTCGCCGTTTTTGAACGCGGTAGCTTTGAACGGTTTTACTTGGCTGTTGATGATAGGCATTGATGACTCTCCGTCAGGGGTTATGAAGTTGATGGGGTGAATCCTACCCACTCACTCGACGGATGGCTCATTGGCAAACCTGATGCTGCTGATTTGTTTTCGCTATTAGCGGACTGTATTAATAGAAGAAAACGATCTCTAGGGCGACAGTGGTTTTTCCGTAACCCGAGCCATCCCCTGGAATGGGCTGGCCTCGACATAGCGCATGGCTGACTTCATATCCTTCCAGCCGACGTAACTCATCAGCGATTTCAAATCCCAGCCGCTTTGATGCGCCCATGTTGCAAAGCCCCGGCGCAATGAGTGACTGGTGTAGCGGTCGGCAGCAATCCCGGCACGCTCCAGTGCCTGACGCAATAACGGAATGATGCTGTTGGCGTGCAGGCCCTCCTCGTTCAGATTGCCCCAGCGGTCGATGCTGCGAAAAACCGGGCCGCGCACGAGCGCCGCTTCGTTGATCCAGTCGATGTAAGCCTGCACCGGACACAGCTTGAGCAGTGCCGGAGTCTGGTAAGTCTGACCGAGGTTTTCCCGATCACCCTTGCTGCGCGGCAGATACAAGGTAATGCCGCTGCCGGCGTGCGCCTGCACGTGCTCGATCTGCAAGCGACACAGTTCATCGCTGCGAAAGCCGCGCCAGAAGCCCAGAAGAATCAGCGCGCGATCACGATAAGCCTTGAGCAGCGACGGACGATCCTGCTGCGCCTTCGCAGCCAGAGCTTCCTGTTCCAGCCAATCGATGACTCTCTCCAAATCCTGTAACTGCAAAGGCTCGGCCTGCTTTTCTTGCGCGGGATGCAGAGCCCGAATGCCTTTGAACACTTTGCGCACCACGGGCGCTTTCGTCGGGTCGGCAAAACCCTGGCTGTTGTGCCACTGCGCCAGCGCCGACAGACGCAGCTTCAGCGTGTTAATCGCCAGCACGCCGGCATGCTCCACCAGATATCGCGCAACGCTGTCGGCTGTAGCCGGCAGAAACCCACCCCAGGTTATTTCGAAATGCTCGATGGCGGCGCGATAGCTGCGACGGGTGTTGTCACGGGTGGCGGCTTGCAGGTAGCGATCCAGATCGCTCATGGGCTGTTTTCTCGCTGGCGTACTGATTCAAGGGTGTTCAAGCGCATTTTGCCGCCTGACACTGGGTAATACCAGTATATCCCGCCTCTAAAATATCAAAGATTTAACTTTATAATCAGCATGGTACACTGCGTACTTGAGTGGCATGTACCACAGTACGTAAACGTAGGAGTTCACATGGCCCGTGGCGGCATTACCAAAGCACTGGTTCAGATCGCGCGCACAGCAATTCTGGCCCGCGGCGAACACCCGAGCATCGATGCAGTACGCATTGAAATGGGTAACACCGGCTCGAAAACCACGATCCATCGCTATCTGAAAGAGCTGGATGACGGCGCTCAGCCGATCAAAGCGTCGGCAGAGCCCATTGATGACGAACTGACCGCACTGGTTTCGCGCCTTGCTCAGCGCCTTAAAGAACAGGCGCAAGAACCTATCGAACAGGCTCGCGAGCAGTTTGAGGAGCAACGCGAGGCACTCGAATCCGAACTGAAACAGGTTCGCCAGGCTCTTGAGCAACTGGAGCACCAGCACCAGATTCAAGGCGCGGCACTGGAGCGCGAATCGGAAGCGTTGGGCAATACCCGCTCAATGCTGCAAACCGAACAAACCCGCAATGCCGGCCTGAATCAGGCATTGGCCGATTTTGAATTGCGCTTGCAGGACAAGGACGAGCAGATCCGCTCGCTGGAAGAAAAGCACCTGCATGCCCGCGATGCACTGGAGCACTACCGTAACGCCACAAAGGAACAACGCGAGCAGGAACAGAGCCGCCACGAAGGGCAAGTGCAGCAAATTCAGGCGGAGCTGCGTCAGGCCCAGCAAAGCGCGCTGGTGCGACAGGATGAAATTACCCAACTGCATCGCGACAACGAACGCTTGCTCACCGAGAACCGCGGCACTCAACGCGAACTCAGCCTGACGCAAGACCAGCTCAAGCACAGCAACCAGCGCCAGGATCAATTGCTGGAGCAAGCCACGCGCGTTGACAGCGAGCGCACCCTCCTCCAGGAACGTCTGCGTGTGGCAGCGCTGGAAAGCCAGGCGCTCAAGCAGAACGTCGAAGAGCAGACGCTGCTGAATCAGTCATTGGAAAAGGAATTGACCAAGGCTCAAGCGAGCCTGGAAGACAGCCTGCGTCTGGCGGCTACCGTTACGGCAGCGCCAGACTCAGCCAAACCGAAAGACGCTTAAGCGCCGACCGGTGTACGCATGGTGACAAACTCTTCGGCGGCCGTCGGGTGCACCCCGATCGTGTCGTCGAAGTCGCGCTTGGTTGCGCCAGCCTTCAGCGCAATCGCCAGGCCCTGGACGATTTCGCCCGCGTCCGGACCGACCATGTGGCAGCCGAGAACCTTATCGGTCTTGCCGTCGACCACCAGCTTCATCAGCGTTTTCTCCTGACATTCAGTCAGGGTCAGCTTCATCGGCCGGAAACGGCTCTCGAAGATCACCACATCATGACCCGCTTCGCGCGCCTCTTCTTCGGTCAAGCCGACAGTGCCGATGTTCGGCAGGCTGAACACTGCTGTCGCGATCATCTTGTAATCCACCGGACGGTATTGCTCCGGTTTGAACAGACGCCGCGCCACCGCCATGCCCTCGGCCAATGCCACTGGCGTCAGCTGCACACGACCAATGACATCGCCCAACGCCAGAATCGACGGCTCAATGGTCTGGTATTGCTCGTCAACCTTGATGAAGCCTTTGTCGGTGAGCTGGACATCGGTGTTTTCCAGGCCCAGGTTGTCCAGCATCGGACGGCGACCGGTCGCGTAGAAAATGCAATCGGCCTCCAGCACTCGGCCATCCTTGAGGGTGGCTTTCAGGCTGCCGTCAGCCTGTTTGTCGATGCGGGCGATGTCGGCGTTGAATTGCAGGTCCATGCCGCGCTTGGTCAGTTCTTCCTGCAAGTGCTTGCGCACCGCACCGTCAAAGCCGCGCAGGAACAGGTCGCCGCGATACAGCAATGTCGTGTTCGCGCCAAGGCCGTGGAAGATCCCGGCAAACTCGACCGCGATGTAACCACCACCCACGACCAATACGCGCTTGGGCAGCTCTTTGAGGAAGAACGCCTCATTGGAACCGATCGCATGCTCATGCCCCGGAATCTCCGGAATATGTGGCCAGCCACCGGTGGCGATCAGGATATTTTTTGCAGTGAAGCGCTCACCATTGACTTCGACTTCATGCGGACCAACGATCTTCGCGTGAGCCTCGTGCAGGGTCACGCCGCTGTTCACCAGCAGATTGCGATAAATGCCGTTGAGGCGATTGATCTCGCGATCCTTGTTGGCGATCAGCGTCGCCCAATCGAAATTCGCCTCACCCAGGCTCCAGCCAAAACCGGACGCCTGCTCAAAGTCTTCAGCGAAATGCGCGCCGTAAACCAGCAGCTTCTTCGGCACGCAGCCAACGTTGACGCAGGTCCCGCCCAGATAACGGCTTTCAGCCACCGCTACTTTCGCACCGAAACCAGCAGCAAACCGCGCAGCCCGCACACCACCGGAACCGGCACCAATCACATAAAGGTCAAAATCGTAGGCCATTTCTATCTCCTCGGCAGGGGATCAGCATACCTGCAGCCATCCATTGGGCAAGCGCTGCCACCCATATAAGGGCTGTGTCTAGTCCTGAAATAGGTTTACACCTTTTTCACCCCAACGCCCGATGCACCGCGTCGGGCGTTTTGTATTTTAAGGACAGGTGCGGTCGCTCC